>NZ_JBEORR010000041.1:0-75243 GCF_040302345.1 Streptomyces sp. NPDC126510
CGGGGCCGACCTCACCTAAGCGCTGCATGCCCTCCTGACCTTCACCACGCGGCGGCCACCCTTCTCAGCCTCCAGCTTCTTGATCACCTCGTCAGCGGGCCGGCGGCTGAGCCGCCGGCCCGCCCCCCGGCTCATTCTTCTTCCGCCTGCCGGGCCGCAGCGTCGATCGTCGCGAGCGACTTCCGAACCTGGTTCCGGTCCGTCGTGAACCAGAAGTCGGGCAGCGAGGCCTTCAGATAACTGCCATACCGGGCCGTCGCCAGACGCTGATCGAGGACGGCGACCACCCCCCGGTCTCCCGACGCCCGTACGAGCCGGCCGGCGCCCTGTGCCATGAGGAGCGCGGCGTGGGTGGCGGCGACCGCCATGAAGCCATTGCCGCCGGCGTCCTCCACGGCCTTCTGGCGGGCGCTCATCAGAGGGTCGTCCGGGCGCGGGAACGGAATCTTGTCCATGACGACCAGCTGGCAGCTGGGCCCCGGGACGTCCACACCCTGCCAGAGTGACAGCGTGCCGAAGAGGCAGGTCTTCGGGTCGGCCGCGAAGTTCTTGATGAGCTCGCCGAGCGTCTCCTCGCCCTGGAGCAGGATCGGGAACTCGGGGATCCGGGAGCGCAGCTCCTCGGCGGCCAGCTGGGCGCCTCTCATGGAGGAGAACAGGCCGAGGGTGCGGCCGCCCGCCGCCTGGATCAGCTCCGTGAGTTCGTCGAGCATGTCCGCGCGGTCACCGTCCCGCGCGGGACGCGCCAGGTGTTTGGCGACGTACAGGATGCCCTGCTTGCGGTAGTCGAAGGGCGAGCCGACGTCGATGCCCTTCCACTTCGGGACGTCATCGCCCTCGGTGCCCTCGGGGGCGAGTCCCAGGGAGGCGCCGACCCCGTTGAAGTCGCCGCCCAGTTTCAGCGTCGCGGACGTCAGGACCACGGAGCGGTCCGCGAAGAGCTTCTCGCGCAGCAGCCCGGAGACGGACATGGGGGCGACACGCAGGGAGGCACCGAAACGGTCGTGGCGCTCGTACCAGACGACGTCCCACTCGGAACCGTTCGTGATGCGCTCCGCCACGTCGTGCACGTTCTCCACGGAGGCCAGGGCCTGCTTACGGACGGCGTCCTCGTCCTGGACGGACTTGTCGCGTGTCGTGCCGATCGCGGAGATGACCGTGCGGCACGCGTCGCGCAGGGCCATGAGGGCGTACCCGAGGTCCTCGGGAATCTCCTCCAGACGGCCCGGCAGCGCCAGCTCCATCAGCCGTTCGAACCCCTCGGCGGCGGTCTGGAGCTGGTCGGCGGCCTTCTCGTTGACGAGTTTCGCGGCACGGCGCACCGCTCGGTTGACCTGGCCGGGGGTGAGCTCGCCGGTGGCGACTCCGGTGACCCGGGAGACCAGTTCGTGTGCCTCGTCGACGATCAGGACTTCGTGCTGCGGGAGGACCGGGGCGCCCTCGATGGCGTCGATCGCGAGCAGCGCGTGATTGGTGACGACGACCTCGGCGAGCTTCGCGCGCTCACGGGCCATCTCGGCGAAGCACTCGGCGCCGTACGCGCACTTCGAGGCGCCCAGGCACTCCCTGGACGACACCGATACCTGGGCCCAGGCCCGGTCCGAGATGCCGGGCGTGAGGTCGTCACGGTCGCCGGTCTCGGTCTCGTCGGCCCAGTCGCGCACCCTCAGCAGGTCCTGGCCCAGCTTGCTGGTGGGCGCGGCGGCCTCGAACTGGTCGAAGAGGCCTTCCTCCTCGTCCTGCGGGACACCTTCGTGCAGTCGGTGCAGGCACAGGTAGTTCGACCGGCCTTTGAGCATTGCGAACTCCGGGCGACGGCGCAGCAGGGGGTGCAGCGACTCGACCGTTCTCGGCAGGTCGCGTTCCACAAGCTGTCGCTGCAGGGCGAGGGTGGCGGTCGCGACGACCACACGCTCCCCGTGCGCGAGCGCGGGCACGAGGTAGCCCAGCGACTTTCCGGTACCGGTGCCGGCCTGGACCAGCAGGTGGGAGCCGTCGTCGATCGCGTCCTCGACGGCTTCGGCCATGGCCACCTGACCGGGGCGCTCCGTACCGCCGACGGCAGTGACGGCGGCATGCAGGAGTTCGGGGAGTGAGGGCTTCGTCATAGCGCGACCACCCTACGACCCTGCACTGACAAACGGGCGATCAAGGCGGGTGCGGGGGACGGGATCAAGACCGTGGGCTCCTCGGAGATGGGCGGTGATCGAAGTCGGCCGGCTGGGACGGTGAGGTCGTGGCACGGCTGCTCGAGAAAGGGGCGCGGCGGGCGGGAACTGTCCCGGCACGGGCCGCGTTCAATGAGTGATGGCGCGGTGACACAGTGCTACAGCAGATGCCGGAGGGACCGGTCTCGGACCATGAGAGCGGCTCGCTTGGCGGTCAGGTCGACTTCCGCGGAGAACCGGAAGCCTGCGGTCAGGAAAGCAGCGATGGAGGGGGTGTTGCGAATGTCGGGTTCCGCGATGACACGTGCACAGGACGGCCGCTGCGCGAGAACGAGATCGGCCACGGCCCGAAGCAGCAGACCGCCCAGGCCGCGCCCCCGGTCGGAGACCCCGCCGAGCAGGAGGTGGATCCCCATGTCATGAGGCCGGGCGGGGTAATGCCGGGCCAGGGGGTCCAGATCCGCCCGGTAGATCTCCCAGTAGCTCATCGGTGCCCCATCCAGCAGGCCGAGGCACGGCGCGCTGTGTCCGTCACCGGCCAGCTGGGCGCTCAGGTGGTCCCGCGTCACCTCCTGGGGTCCGGCCAGCTCCCAGAACCTCGCGGCGGCCGGGTCGTTCATCCAGCGGCTGATGAGGGCCAGGTCGCGTTCGATGCGCGTGGGGACGAGATGGAACCGGCCTGCGGGCGTGTCCGCCGTGCCCCATCCGGCGATGCGGTCGAGGAGGTCGTCATGGCGCGGGGCGGCATCGAGACGGGTGGGCGTGACGGTCGCGGCGATCGGATCGGCGGGAGGCACGGAAGCTCCTCTCAGGAAGGGGGTGGCATGTCCTCAGGATGGAGGCAGGCCAGCGGTGGTCGGGGTCGATCAGAGCGGTCAGGAGTGCAGGGGGTTGGCGATGGTGACGTAGACGGACTGGGTGTCGACCGGGCCGACGAGTTCGTCGAGGTCGTGCAGCCGGGTGAGGAGGTTGGCCTTGCAGCGCAGGACGGGTGAGTCGAGCAGCAGGGCGGGCAGCGGGGTGCGCAGCCGGGCCGGGCCGGAGGCGAGGTGTCCGAGGAAACGCCGGAAGGCTGCAAGCAGCAGCGGCTCGTCCGCGAGGCCTTGAGAGCCGAACGCGCCGATCAGCCCGAGCACGTTGTTGACCACCAGGTAGTACACGAGCCGCTCATCGGTCACCTGGTCGCAGACGAACGTGTCGCTCCGCTCTCCGATCCCGGGCAACCGGTCGTAGAGGTCCTGGCGCCGGGATTCGCGGAAGTAGTAGCCCTGGTTGTCACGGTAGCGGCCACCCGTGGGCCACCCGTCGGCGTCCAGCAGGAGCAGGGTGTTCTGCTGATGCGCTTCCAGTGCGACGCCGGCCTCGCTGTCCAGCCAGAGGACGGGACGGACCACGTGGGCCAGGTAGCGGAGGAACCACTCGGCGGCGACGGCTCCGCGGGGGCGGCCGGTGCGGCGGGCGAGACGCGTGATCACCTCGGCCAGGCGGGACCGCAGTGCCGGGCCCTGTTGGTCGGGGCACCCCGCCCCGTCCGGCCGGGGCGGGGTGCATGGTCGCGGCGAGAGGAGGCCGGCGACGCAGGAGACGTCGTCGGAGGGGCTGAACGGATTGTGGCGGATCACCACGTCCAGTCCGGGCACCGGGTCACCGTCGGGGGTGTCGACGGCGAGCCAGGCCGGGTCCCGGACGATGTCGAAGCCCGGGTGCACGGCGCGCCACTGCTGCCCGAGGCCGCTGCGGAGCAGGCGGTGGACCTCGACGCCGCGGTGCAGTTCCTTGCGGAGGTTCTCGCGGCGGGAGTTGGTGATGCGCAGGCCCAGCGAGAGCTTGAGCATCGCGGGGGCATGGGTTCGGTAGACGGTGCGTACGGAGGAGGTGGGGTGCCAGTCGGGACCGTGGGTGCCGAGGTCGCGGAGCAGTCCGGTGTCCAGCAGGGCAGCGGTCTGGGGACGGCGTCGGACCCCGTGTGCCTGCCAGGGGTGCAGGGGCAGGAGGGCGTATCCCTCCGGGAACCGCGCTCCGGTGCCGGCGAGCCGGGCGGCGAGCAGGGGTGCGGCAACCGGGCGGCCGCGCTCGGTCCAAGAGGAGTCGGTGGCGAGGACGGAGGGAGCGACAGCCACCCAGTGCAAGGGAAAGGAGCCGCGCAACTCGGGTGAGTACAGCGGCGCTTCGGCCTCCGTGAGTCCTTCGCGGCTCTTCGGTGTGGGGTGCAGGGGGTGTCCGAGGACGAGTGCCTGCTCCGCGGACAGGAAGAGGTCGGGGCCGTCGGCCGGGCGTTCCCGGCGGTAGGTGATGAAGCCGACGGCACGTCGGAGGGAGTCGGCAACACCTGCGACGAGCCCGACGCCGTCGACGGATCCGGACGGGGCGGAGCCGGGGGCGTGCGTGGGGACGGAGACGTGGGCGCGGTTACTGCCGGAGCAGTGTGCGGACGTCTCCCTGGCGAGCAGGGCGGCGATCGTGACGGCGTCGGCGGGTGGGGCGGTCTCGGGAGCATCGGCGAGACGAGGGGGGTCGAAGCGGTGCCATCCCGTCGGGGACCAGTAGCGCACCGGTGCGAGGAGGCCCGTACCGGTGGCGGGGAGGGGGATGCGCAGGATGCCGTCGGCCGGGGTGGGCGCGTTGGTCTCGCGCGCCCAGCAGCGGAGCAGGTTCTCCACGGCGGCGGCCTGGGCGACGGTGTACGGGTCGGGGTGCTCCAGTGGGTCGCTGTCCTGGCTTGCGCTCGGCTCCTGGGCGGGTTTCGCCGTCGGCCGCTGGTGAGGGACCCGCGGCCTTGACGACGTCGCCGATGGCCGGGCCCCGGCAGAGCTTTGTCCCGGGGTGGGAGCGTGGTCGTCGGGGTGGGGGGTGGAGTTCACGGCAGCTACCTCATGGGGTGGTTGGGGATCATGAAGGTGGGACGAGGAGCTTCACTCGGTGCGGCATCCGGGGCGCGAAGTCGAGTGGCGGGCAGGCGTGCGGGACCACGGCACGCCCATGCCGGGCTCGTGGCACTCACGGCGCGCGGCACATGAGGCTCATGGCCCACAGGACTCACGGCACGCGGCGTGCGAGGCTCGTGCCCTGCGGGACTCACGGGAGGCGGCACGCGAGGCTCGTGGCCCGCGGAGACTCACGGCGCGCGGCGTGCGGGGCTGATGGCCCGCAGGAGTCATGGCTCGTCGCGCGTGATGCCCGGCGACCGGGGGCGCACCCCTGGTGAGCTGGCGTGCCGCGCGGACAGTCCGCCCAGCGGCACCGCCGCACCTGAGGAATCGGGCCCGGAGCCTCCCACGCCCGCCGTGTGGCTTCACCACGTTGGTGCGGCTGCCGTGCCGCCGCGACGGCACCGAGCCGCCGCCCGGACCGCGTCGGCCAAGCGGTCCAGTACCGCGGCCGCTTGTTCATCGGTGATGGTCAAGGGCGGCAGCAGTTGGACGACGCTGGCGCGCAGGCCGCCGAGTCCGACGATGAGGCCGCGCCGCAGGCACTCCCGCTGGACCGCGGCAGCCAGTTCGGGAGCGGCGGGGAGAGGCCGGGGCCCGCTGCCCGGCCTCCCCGACACCTCCATGTCGCACTCCGCAGCCCATGAGGCACCGGACGAGCCGGGTTCCCCTTCGCCCTCCGGGTCCATCAGCTCGACGCCGATCATGAGCCCTCTCCCCCGCACATCACCGACACAGGCGAACTCCGAGACGAGCTGCTGGAGTTGGTACAGCATGCGCGCCCCGAGGGTCGCCGCGCGCTCGGCGAGGTCGTTCTCGCGGACGTGGGCGAGGGTCGCCGTGCCGGCGGCCATGGCGAGCTGGTTGCCGGGGAAGGACTCGGCGGGGGTGCCGGCTTCTCCGGCATCGAGGTCGTCCCGGTAGACCACGACGGCCAGTGGCAGGCTGCCGCCGATGGCGTCGGAGAGGACCATCACGTCGGGGGTCACGCCACTGTGCTCGACCGCCCAGAAGGCACCGGTCCGGCCTACGCCGGTCCGGGTCTCGTCGGCGATCAGCGGGACGGACCGGTCGGCGGTGAGCTGTCGCATGCGCCGCAGCCAGGTGCCGGGGACGGGGATCACCCCGCCTTCACTCCGGACGGGCTCGACGATCACGCCGGCGGGCAGTGGCACCCCGGTTGCGGGGTCGTCGGGGAAGGGCTCGGTCCAGAGAGCGGTGAGGTCGGCCCCGCGCTCGCCTCCGGCATCGAAGGGGCGGCGGTAGTGCTGCGGGTGGGACAGTCGGGTGACCCGCGCGTCAGGGGTCTCCGCGGAGGTGGTGTCGAAGGCCTGGGCGGTACGTTCGCCACCGGTGTCGGTGAACGCCAGGAGGCCGCTCCGGCCGGTCGCCGCGCGGACGAGCGCGTAGGCGGTCTCGACGGCTTCGCTGCCGGCCGGCCCGCAGAAGCGTACGTGCGCCCGGTCCGCGAGGCCCGCTGGCAGGGTGCGGAACAGTTCGGTGAGGAAGGCGTCCTTGACGGGTGTCGCCAGATCGAGGGCGTTCAAAGGTGCGCCGGAGTCGAGCACCTTGCGGAGGGACTCCAGGACGACCGGGTGGTTGTGACCGAGGGCCAGGGTCCCCGCGCCGGAGAGACAGTCCAGGTAGCGGCGTCCGTCCGCGCCCTCGATGGTGAGTCCCCGGGCCCGCACCGGAACGATCGGCAAGGCACGGGCGTAGGTCCGGGCGGCGGATTCTCGGGCGGCTTGGCGGCGCAGGAGTCCCTCGTGCGCGGAGCGCGGGGCAGGAGCGGTGTCTTCGAATGCTCCACCGGGGAGGGATGCTGCGTGAGGGCGTCCCACAGCGGCCTCCTCTGATGCACAAGCCCCACGGGTGGACTCCGCCACGACTTCCCCGACCTCCCACTGCGCACGGGCACGGAGGACCGCGCACAGACAGCAGGCCCCCCACCGCTACCAACCCCGGACCACTCACCGGGTTACGGGTTGCCTCAAGATCCTTACCGTGACGGAACTGTTGCGGACCCGTCGGATCGCCCCCACAGCCACCGCATAGTGTGTGATGCCGTTCCCGGACGCCGCGAGGTCGCCCCGAACTTCCCGCAAGGAAGCGGGAGTCGGGGGCGAAGCGCCGGTTCGTCCACGTTCGTTCCGCACCAGGGGGAGTCAGATCATGCGATCCACACGGCCGTCGTCCCAGACCGTCCGAGGGGGGAGGGCGCGCCGCAGGAATTCCCCCGTCCTGGCAGCCGTGGCCCTCGCATCGGCGCTCGCCCTGACCGCCACGGCCTGCGAGTCGGGGGATGCGACGGCTGACGGTCAGGCCTCTCCATCCGCCACCGCCTCCGACGACGGCAAGCTCAAGATCCCGGCCGACATCAGGGACCGGCTCCGCGAGCACGGGATAGACATCGACAAGTGGAAGAACGGCGCCTGGAAGAACTGGGACCGGGACGACTGGCTGCGCGAGGCGAACGAGTACGTCAACCCGATCATCGAGGGGCTCTGGAACCCGGACCGCATGCGGGAGGCCGAGGAGCCCGACCAGGGCGTCGACGAGGGTGAGATCGCCGAGGACCAGGGCGTGACCGACGCGACGCCCGGTCCGGTGGAGGCGCAGGCCGTCCCGCCGTCGTACCACGCCAACGCACCCACGGCCGGCAAGGTGTTCTTCGACTCCCCCGAGGGATCGGCCGTCTGCTCGGCGACCGTGGTGAAGGACCCGGCGCACCCGGGCAAGTCCAACCTGGTGTGGACGGCGGGCCACTGCGTGCACGCGGGCAAGAAGGGCGGCTGGTACCGCAACATCGCGTTCGTGCCGTCGTACAACGACGCCGGCAAGCCGGTGGCGGAGCTGGAGAACGCCACCCGCGAGGATGTCGCTCCCTACGGTGTCTGGTGGGGTGACTGGGCGCAGACCTCGGACCAGTGGATCGAGCAGGGCGGTTCGACGGGCGGTGACGGCGCGCCGTACGACTTCGCGGTCATCCATGTCACTCCGGAGAAGGGCAGCGGCGGCAAGTCGCTGGAGGAGATGGTCGGTTCGGCGCTGCCGGTCGAGTTCAAGGCACCCGCGGTGCCTCGGGTGAAGCGCGTCAGGGCGATCGGCTACCCGGCCGCGAAGCCCTACGACGGGCAGAAGCTGTATCAGTGCGAGAGCCGGCCCGGGCGGCTGTCGATCAACGCCTCGGATCCGACGATGTACCGCATCGGCTGCACCATGACCGGCGGTTCGTCCGGCGGCGGCTGGGTCGCGACCGGTTGGGACGGCAAGCCGGCACTCGTGTCCAACACCTCGATCGGCCCGGTGACGTCGGGCTGGCTGGCCGGACCGCGCCTGGGTGATGTGGCCAAGGGTGTGTACGACTCGGTCAGCAAGAAATTCGCCGGTCGGTGACGGTCCGCTGACTCTCGGAAACCTTCACCGGCTCACCCCGGTACACACCCAACTCCCTGGGCATAGTGGGGTGTCGCGCGGAGCCACCGGTTGCCGCGCCCATGCCGTGCCCACGCGGCACCTGCATGTGGCAGGACAAGCACCACTCAGTTCGTACCGACGGGGGTCATCGCACCATGCGTTCCACACTTACGCCCGAACCGAGGCGAGGACGGCGCACCGTCCTCGCCGCCGCCGGGCTCGTTTCCGCCCTGGCGCTCACCGCGACCGCCTGTGGCGGTTCCGGGGATTCGGCGAGTGACAAGCCGGACGCCACCAGCTCCCAGGCCTCAGCGAACGGCGGCGGGGCCAAGATCCCGGCCGATCTCGCGGGCAGGCTCAAGGAGCACGGGATCGACGTCGACCGCTGGAAGCACGGCGGCTGGAAGGACTGGGACAAGGACAAGTGGCTCAGTGACGCCAAGGACTTCGTCAACCCGGTGATCGAGGGCCTCTGGAAGCCGGAGCGGATGCAGTCCGCCGACGAGGCCGACAAGAGGGTCACGCCGAAGGACGCGTCGGCCGGCCAGGGCGTCAGCGATCCGGATCCGGCACCGGTCCGGGCGCAGGCCGAGAAGACGCCGTACCACCGCAACGCTGCGCCGGTCGGCAAGGTCTTCTTCGACTCCCCCGAGGGCCCGGCCGTCTGCTCCGGCACGGTCGTCAAGGACGTCAACCACCCGGGCAAGTCCAACCTGGTGTGGACGGCGGGCCACTGCGTGCACGCCGGCGGCAACGGCGGCTGGTACCGCAACATCATGTTCGTCCCGGCCTACAACGACCTCGGCAGGTCCGAGGCGGAGCTGACCAACGCCAACCCGGCGGAGATCGCCCCCTACGGCAACTGGTGGGCGAACTGGGCCTCGACCTCCAACCAGTGGATCCAGGGCGGTTCGGAGAGCGGCGGTGACGGGGCCGCGTACGACTACGCCGTGCTGCACGTGAAGCCGGAGCAGGGGGCCAAGTCCCTGGAGGAGACGGTCGGCGCCGCGCTGGACGTGGACTTCTCCGCCCCGGCCGCGGCCGAGGCCGCCAAGATGGGCGCCTGGGGCTACCCCGCCGCGCCGCCCTACAACGGCGAGAAGATGTTCAGGTGCATCGACACCCCCGGCCGGTTCTCGCTCAGCCCGTCCCTGCCCTCGATGTACCGCATCGGCTGCGACATGACCGGCGGCTCCTCCGGCGGTGGCTGGTTCCGGGTCCTGAACGGCAAGACGGTACTGGTCTCGAACACCTCGATCGGTCCGGCCGACAACACCTGGCTGGCGGGTCCGCAACTGGGCCGTGACGCCGAAGCGCTCTACCAGAACATGAGCAAGACGTACGGCGGTCGGTGATCCGTGCACGCTGAAGGCCCGCTCCCCTGTGACAGGGGGGCGGGCCTTCTCGCGTGGGCCTTCTCGCGTTCAGGCGAGACGCGCGCTCAGGTCGGACTCAGAGCGCCGGTGCCGGAGCGTACGGCGTGAGCTCCGCCGCCAGTTCCTCGTGCACCCGCACCTTGAGCAGGGTGCCCTCCGGGGTGTGCTCCTCGGAGATCACCTCGCCCTCGTCGTGCGCACGGGCGACCAGCTTGCCGTGCGTGTACGGCACGAGCGCCTCGATCTCGACCGACGGACGCGGCAGCTCGTTGTCGATGAGCGCGAGCAGCTCCTCGATGCCCTGGCCGGTGCGGGCCGAGACCGCGATGGACCGCTTCTCGACGCGCAGCAGTCGCTGGAGCGTCAGCGGGTCGGCCGCGTCCGCCTTGTTGATGACGACGATCTCGGGCACGTCGGTGGCGCCGACGTCCCGGACCACCTCGCGCACGGCGGCCAGCTGCTCCTCCGGGAACGGGTGCGAACCGTCGACCACGTGCAGGATCAGGTCGGACTCGCCGACCTCCTCCATCGTGGAGCGGAACGCCTCGACCAGGTGGTGGGGCAGGTGGCGTACAAACCCGACCGTGTCGGCCAGCGTGTACAGCCGTCCGCTCGGCGTCTCGGCCCGGCGCACGGTCGGGTCGAGGGTCGCGAACAGGGCGTTCTCGACCAGCACACCCGCGCCCGTGAGGCGGTTGAGCAGCGAGGACTTGCCGGCGTTGGTGTAGCCCGCGATGGCCACGGACGGCACCTTGTGACGCTTGCGCTCCTGGCGCTTGATCTCGCGGCCGGTCTTCATCTCCGCGATCTCCCGGCGCATCTTCGCCATCTTCTCGCGGATCCGGCGCCGGTCCGTCTCGATCTTGGTTTCACCGGGACCACGGGTGGCGAGGCCGCCGCCCTTGCCGCCGCCCATCTGCCGGGACAGCGACTGTCCCCAGCCGCGCAGGCGCGGCAGCATGTACTGCATCTGCGCGAGAGCGACCTGTGCCTTGCCCTCTCGGGACTTGGCGTGCTGGGCGAAGATGTCCAGGATCAGGGCCGTCCGGTCGATGACCTTGACCTTGACGACGTCTTCGAGGTGGATCAGCTGGCCCGGGCTGAGCTCGCCGTCGCAGATGACGGTGTCCGCGCCCGTATCGACGACGATGTCGCGCAGCTCCTCGGCCTTGCCGGAGCCGATGTACGTGGCCGCGTCGGGCTTGTCGCGGCGCTGCGTGACTCCATCGAGCACCAGCGCGCCGGCCGTCTCGGCGAGGGCGGCGAGCTCCGCGAGGGAGTTCTCCGCGTCCTGCACGGTTCCCGAGGTCCAGACGCCGACGAGGACGACCCGCTCCAGGCGGAGCTGGCGGTACTCGACCTCGGTGACGTCCTCGAGTTCGGTGGAGAGGCCCACCACACGGCGCAGAGCCGCGCGGTCGGAGCGGTCGAACTGGTCGCCGTCCCGCTCTCCGTCGATCTCGTGGCTCCAGGCGACGTCCTCTTCCATCAGGGCATCGGCCCGAAAACCCTCGGGGTGGCTGTGCGCGAAGCGCTTGGAGTCCTGGGAAAAGGAAGAAGAGGAGGTCATTGGATCCTTACGTTGGTGGGAAGCCGTTCACAGTCTGCAACGCACGGGCGGTCCGGGAGATTCCCGGCGCTTCGTGCCGCGCCGACCTGAAGATGGTCGCACGGCACGGGGCGTCTCGTCACCGTGTTATCGGGCGGGCGTCCTCGTCGGCCCGGCCCGCTTCCCGGGGGCCAGTTTTCGCGGGGTCTGCGGCCTCGCAGGGGCCTGCTTCAGGCGGTCCGAGGACGCGCGGGGGCCTGCGATGTCGCGGGCGCCTCGGGCTTCCAGTCCGGGTGACCCGGCATAGGCGGGGTCTTCTCGCCGTACAGCCAGCCCTGGAAGAAGCCGTCCAGGTCGCGCCCGGAGATCTCGGCGGCGAGCCGGACGAAGTCCTCCGTCCTGGCCGTGTTGTCGCGGTACCGCTCGACCCAGGCGCGTTCCAGGCTTTCGAAGGCCGGACGGCCGATCTCCTGGCGCAGGGCGTACAGGACCAGCGCCGCCCCGTCGTAGACGTTGGGGCGGAAGATGTCGATCTTGCGGCCGGCGTCGGGCGCCTTGGGCGCGGCGGGCGGCCCGCCGGCGGCGCGCCAGCGGTCGGAGGCACCGTAGGCGGCCTTCATCCGGTCTCGCATCGGCTTGCCGGCCTGCTCCTCGGCGTACAGCGCCTCGTACCAGGTGGCGTGTCCTTCGTTGAGCCACAGATCGGACCAGGTGCGGGGGCTGACGCTGTTGCCGAACCACTGGTGGGCCAGCTCGTGGACCATGATCGACTCGACGTACCACGAGGGGTGGACCCGGTCGGTGAACAGGTCCCGTTCGAAGAGCGAGAGCGTCTGGGTCTCCAGTTCGAAACCGACGGAGGCGTCGGCCATGAGCAGGCCGTACGTCTCGAAGGGGTACCGGCCGACCTTGTTCTCCATCCAGGTGATCTGGCCGGGGGTCTTCTCCAGCCAGGGTTCGAGCGCCTTGCGGTGCTCGGTCGGGACGACGTCCCGCAGGGGAAGCCCGTGGGGGCCGGTGCGGTGCAGCACCGTGGAGCGGCCGATGGAGACCTGGGCGAGCTCGGTGGCCATGGGGTGCTGGGTGCGGTAGGTCCACGTCGTCGTCCCGCGCGACTTCTCCGTTCCGGCGGACAGGCCGTTCGCGACGGCCGTGTGCCCGTCGGGTGCCGTCACCCGGATGGTGAACATCGCCTTGTCGGAGGGGTGGTCGTTGCACGGGAACACCAGGTGCGCGGCGTCGGCCTGGTTGGCCATGGCGAGGCCGTCCGCGGTGCGCACCCAGCCGCCCTCGCGGCCCTTGGCGGGTACGGGATCACTGGTGTGTCGCACGGTGATTCGCATCCACTTGCCGTCCGACACCGAGTGCTCGGGTGTGATGACCAGGTCCTCGGCGGCGGTGTGGAACTCCGCCGGGTCACCGTCGACCTCGACCGACTGAACCGTGCCGTGGGCGAAGTCCAGGTTGACGCGGTCCAGGTCGGCGGTCGTCCAGGCGTCGATGGTCGTGACGGCCCGCAGCGGCTGGCTGTTGCTGCCCGGGTAGGTGAAGGAGAGGTCGTACGACGCCACGTCGTAGCCGGGGTTGCCGAGGTACGGGAAGAGCCGGTCGCCGACGCCGAGCGGGACGGCGGGGGCGCTCGCGGCGACGAGGCAGAGGGAGACGGCCGACGTGAGCAGGGCGGCGGCGGTCCGGCGCCGCCGGGGGCGGGCGGCGGCCGGATTGTGCGAGGTCAGGAGCATGCCCCATGGCTATCAGCGCGCGGGGGGACGTCGCGGACGACGCGCTTTTGCCCCACCCGAACCGGGGACCGGGGCCTGCGCCGGGTGCCGTCCCGGCGGTTGGCGGCGGCCGGGGGCGAAGTCCTCCGAGACCTGCCCGCAGGCCGTTCTCCGGCGTGGGCCGCGTCAGTCGCCCTGCGGTTGCGGCTGCGCCCGGCTGACGTCGTACACCCCGGCCACGTCGCGCATCGCGCGCATCAGGCCGGGCAGATGGCCGGCGTCGGGGAGCTGCACGGTGTAGGTGTGCCGCACCTGCTGCTGGGTGGGGGGCTCGACGGTCGCCGAGACGATCTCGGCCCCCTCGGAGGCCATCGCCTCGGTGAGGTCGGCCAGCAGATGCGGACGCACGAACGATTCGGCGACCAGCGTGACCCGGCACTCGGCGGCCTCTCCCCAGCGCACACCGACCTCCGCACGCCCCCCGTCCTTCATACGCGCTACCGCGGCGCACTCCACACGGTGAACGGTGACCGCTCCTCCGCGTACGGCGAAACCGGTGATCTCGTCGGGCGGTACGGGCGTACAGCAGCGGGCGAGCCGGACGGTCGCGCCGGGCAGGTCGGCGTGGACGTTGCCGGTGGCGGAGCGGTCGGCGGGCTGGTCGGGCGCCGCGTCCGGCTCGGGTACGTCGGCGGGACGGACGCCTGTCCGGTTCTCCGCGATCCGCGCCTCGCTCTGCTGGGACTCGGCCTGTGCCGGATGGGCGGTCAGCCACCGCTGGATGGCGATCCGGGCCGCGGGGGTGTGCGCGTGCTCCAGCCACTCCCGGGACGGCTCCGACGCCGGGTCCTGGCCCATGAGGAGCTGAACGGTGTCGCCGTCCTTCAGAACGGTGCTCAGCGTCGCCAGGCGGCCGTTCACCCGGGCCCCGATGCAGGCGTGCGCGTCCTCCCCGTACTGCGCGTACGCCGCGTCCACGCAGGTCGCGCCCTCGGGCAGGCCGAGAGTGCCGCCGTCGGGGCGGAAGACGGTGATCTCACGGTCCTGGGCGAGGTCCTCGCGCAGGGTCGACCAGAAGTGGTCGGGGTCGGGTGCCGCCTCCTGCCAGTCGAGGAGCCGGGAGAGCCAGCCGGGGCGGGTGGGGTCGACGCGCTCACCGTCGACCGGGTCGTCGGGGGCCGGTGCGTAGGGGTTGCCGAGGGCGACGACGCCGGCCTCGGCGACCTTGTGCATCTGGTGCGTGCGGATGAGGACCTCGACGACCTGGCCGTCCTCGCGCGCCACAGCCGTGTGCAGCGACTGGTAGAGGTTGAACTTCGGTACGGCGATGAAGTCCTTGAACTCCGAGACCACCGGCTTCATACAGGTGTGCAGTTCGCCCAGGACGGCGTAGCAGTCGGCGTCCTCGTTCACCAGGACCAGGACGCGGCCGAAGTCGGAGCCGCGGAGCCGGCCGCGTTTGCGGGAGACGCGGTGCACCGAGACGAAGTGCCGCGGGCGGATGAGGACTTCGGCGGGGATGTCCGCCTCGCGCAGCACCCCCCGTACCTCGTCGGCGACCTCGGCGAGCGGGTCGTCCGCGCGGGCCGCGTTGCGGACGATCAGCTCCCGGGTGTGCGCGTACTCCTCGGGGTGCAGGATCGCGAAGACCAGGTCTTCCAGTTCGGTCTTGAGCGCCTGGACGCCGAGCCGTTCGGCGAGCGGGATGAGCACGTCACGTGTCACCTTGGCGATGCGCTCCTGCTTCTCGGGGCGCATGACTCCGAGGGTGCGCATGTTGTGCAGCCGGTCGGCGAGCTTGATCGACATGACGCGGACGTCGTTGCCGGTGGCCACGAGCATCTTGCGGAAGGTCTCGGGTTCGGCGGCGGCCCCGTAGTCAACCTTCTCCAGTTTGGTGACGCCGTCGACGAGGTAGCGGACCTCCTCACCGAACTGGTCGCGGACCTGGTCGAGCGTCACGTCCGTGTCCTCGACCGTGTCGTGCAGCAGCGACGCGGTCAACGTCGTGGTCTCGGCGCCGAGTTCGGCGAGGATCAGGGTCACGGCGAGGGGGTGGGTGATGTACGGCTCACCGCTCTTGCGCATCTGGCCGCGGTGCGAGGACTCGGCCAGGACGTAGGCGTGGCGCAGGGGCTCGAGGTCCGCCTCGGGGTGGTGGGCGCGGTGGGCCTCGACGACATGGCTGATGGCGTCGGGCAGCCGGCCCCGGGCGGCGGGGCCGAGCAGGGCCGCGCGGCCCAAGCGGCGCAGGTCGATCCGGGGGCGGGCCTTTCTGCGGGTGGCTGTCGGCGTCACCGCTCCTGACACCGCGCCCGGCATCTGGCCTGGGCTCACGGAATTCGTGGCCTCCGCACTCATGGGCACCTCCGGCTGCGTCAACCGGCGGACGGGCGCCCCAGAGCGGACATGGCTCAGGGGGCGGCTTCGGTCCCCCGTCCGGGCCGGTGCTTGATGCTACCGAGCCCACCACGCCCGACTGACCGCCTCTCGCCGAGCGTGAAACTGATCACCCATTCGAGGGACGAATGTGAGGTTTGTACCCCTGCACCGAGCGGACTTCGTGATGCGCATCTCGCCAAGTGGCCGAATATCAACGGTGATTTCGAATCGTCCGGCCGAAGATGCCCGGGTGGTTTCAAGACGACGAGGCGCGGCTCACGCGGACGTCGCGGCTTCCAGCCAGTCCGCGTCGATCTCGCCCTCTGCCACGATGACCGCCGGGCCGGTCATCTCGATCTCACCGTCGGGCCGCTCGGTGATCACCAGCGTGCCGCCGGGGACGTCCACGGTGTAGGTCGCGGGGGCGCCGGTGGTCTTCGGGTCGGCACCGTCACGGCGGGCGGCGGCCACGGCGACGGCGCACGCGCCCGTGCCGCACGAGCGGGTCTCGCCGGAGCCGCGCTCGTGCACCCGCAGCGCCACATGCCCGGGGCCGCGGTCGACCACGAACTCGACGTTCACACCGTCCGGATAGGCGGTCGCCGGACTGAAGGGCGGCGGGGAGAGCAGGTCACCCGCGTGCGCCAGGTCGTCCACGAAGGCGACCGCGTGCGGGTTGCCCATGTTGACGTTGCGCGCGGGCCAGCTGCGCTCGCCGACGCTCACCGTGACGTCACCCTCGGGGAGCACCGCGCGGCCCATGCTCACGGTCACGTCACCGTCCTTGGCGATGTGCACCGTCTTCACACCCCCGCGCGTGGCGACCGCGAGGTCTCCCTCGGTCACGTGACCGGCGCGCTGGAGGTAGCGCGCGAACACCCGCACGCCGTTGCCGCACATCTCGGCGACCGAACCGTCGCCGTTGCGGTAGTCCATGAACCACTCCACCTCGGCCGCCATGCCCGTCGCCTCCGGGTGCGCGGCGGACCGCACCACGTGCAGCAGCCCGTCACCGCCGATGCCCGCGCGCCGGTCGCACAGGGCTGCGACGGCGGCCGGAGGCAGGTCGATGGCGTTCTCGGGATCCGGGACGATCACGAAGTCGTTCTCGGTGCCGTGGCCCTTGAGGAAGGCGATCCGCGTGCTCATGCCTCGATCGTAAGGGGTGCCTGCGACAACGCCTCGGCGCGCCTGTGACAGCCTTCCCGCAGCCCCCAGGGGGTCAGCGCAGCCGAGCCACACGCCACACGGCGAGGACCACCACGACGGCCACGACCAGGGCGTACGCGAGGACGACCCGCCAGTCGGGCCTGCGGCCGGAGCCGCGGGCCGGCAGGCCCGGCCAGGTGTAGCCGACGCGGCGGGCGGCCATCATGCCCCACCCGGCCGCGCACGAGCAGATCAGCAGGCCCAGCATGGCGATGACGGCCCCGCTGTCGCCGAAGTCGAAGGCGAGCGGGAACGCGAACATCAGTGAGCCGAGCGCCGCGAGGCTGACGATGGGAGCCAGCTGCCAGATCCGGAGCCGACGCTGCGGACGCAGCTCGACCTCGACCTCGTCGGCGAACATCTCGCCGGGCTCGGGACCGTCGTCCGTCACGCCCTGTGTCTCGTCGGGCCCGTCGGAGCTGAGGTGCTCCGCCTCCTGCTCCGGTGCGCTCTGCTCCAGTGCGTTCAAATCCGACGCGTCCCCGCGCCCCGTCTCATCCCGCTCGGCGGTGATGTGATCGGTGCTTCGTGCGGTGTCGCGAGGGCCGGCCTCCATCGCCACGCGCCCTCCCAACTAGGACTCAGCTCGGTCGATCGAAGCTCGATGATGGCACGCCGCCGAAGGACCGGATGACGGCCTGGGCGTCCCGATGCCATGACGTGATCAGGCTGTGACCGGTCGTTCGACCAAGGACAGCGCGAGCTGCGGAAGTTCCGTGAGATCGGCCGCCGCCCCACTCAACCAGTGCACCCTCGGGTCGCGCCTGAACCATGAATCCTGGCGGCGCGCGAAGCGCTTGGTGGCACGCACGGTCTCGGCCCGCGCGTCGTCGAGCGTGCACTCCCCGGCGAGCGCCGCGAGCACCTGCTGGTAACCGAGCGCACGCGAGGCCGTACGCCCCTCGCGCAATCCCTGCGCCTCGAGCGCGCGCACCTCGTCCACGAGGCCCGCGTCCCACATCCGGTCGACCCGGCGCGCGATGCGCTCGTCGAGTTCGGGGCGGGCCACGTCGACGCCGATCTGAAGGGTGTCGTAGACCGAGTTGTGGCCGGGGAGATTGGCCGTGAAGGGCCTGCCGGTGATCTCGATCACCTCGAGGGCGCGGACGACCCGGCGGCCGTTACTGGGCAGGATCGCGCGGGCCGCCTCGGGGTCGGCCGCGGCCAGGCGGGCGTGCAGCGCACCGGAGCCGCGCAGCACGAGTTCCTCCTCCAGGCGGGCGCGGACCTCGGGGTCGGTGCCGGGGAACTCCAGGTTGTCGACGGCCCCGCGCACGTACAGTCCGGAACCGCCGACCAGGACCGGCCAGCGCCCCTCGGCGAGCAGCGCCTCGATCCGCTCGCGGGCCAGCCGCTGGTACTCGGCGACGGACGCCGTGACGGTCACGTCCCAGATGTCCAGCAGGTGGTGGGGGACGCCGTCGCGCTCCTCGGGCGTCAGCTTGGCGGTACCGATGTCCATCCCTCGGTAGAGCTGCATGGAGTCGGCGTTGACGACCTCACCGCCGAGGCGCTGGGCCAGGAAGACGCCCAGATCGGACTTTCCGGCCGCAGTCGGTCCGACGACGGCGATGACGCGGGGGGCGGGGGGTGCGCTGCTCACCGCCCCAGTCTCGCAAACCTCGAACCGTGGTCTCGAACGAGTTACGTGACGCGACGGACGCGGGGTCGTTGCCCGTTGCGAGGTTCCTGCCGCCGGATCACGGAGGCGGCGGCCCGGGCCGCGCAAATTGACGCACCGGGCAACGCGGGATTTCGCCCGCACGAGTAACGTATGGAGTGGATATGGGCGTTTTTGCACGACTTCTCCGGCGGTCGAAGGCCACGGCGGAGACGCCTGCAGCCGAGGCTCGGAACGAGACGGCGAAGGGTGGGGCCGAGGCGGAGACGGCCGAGGCACAGACGGCCGGGACGCAGGCGACGGAGGCCGCCCGGACCGCCGGGGCGAAGGGCGACGACGAAGCCCCGGAAGCGGCGGAGCCGGCTGCCGAGGCGACTCCCGGGGTCACCGAGTCCACCGAGTCCGAGGGCGTCGACATCCCCAAGCAGCAGTCCACCGAGAAGGCGGCCGACAACGAGGCCGGTGAGAGCGCCCGTACGTGACCGCCCCGCGCGAGGGAAGGTGAGCCATGGGTCTCATGGAGAATGTGAAAGCCAAGCTGGGCCCGGCCAAGGGCAAGGTCTCCGACCTCGCACAGCGGCATGAGGGCCGGATCCATCACGGTCTCGACAGGGCCGCGCAGGCCGTCGACAAGACGACCAAGGGCAAGTACAGCGACAGGATCCAGTCGGGCACGGGCCGGGCCAAGGGCGCCATGGGCCGACTCACGCACCATGGCGACGGCACACCGGAGACGGGCGGCACGACGATGCCCGGCGCGACCGGCACGACGACGCCGCCCGGCACAGGCCGGACGGCACCGCCGCGGGACGCGGCTCCCCCGACGGATGCAGCTCCCCCGACGGATGCGGGCGGCACTCCGCATCCGGAGGCGCCACCGCCCACGTCCTGAGCTCGCTTCGTCGCCTCCAGGGACCGAGGCGCGCATCGGCACACCGGAGGGCACATCGGCGGACGGCCGCGGAGGCACGAAGGCTCCCGGCCGTCCGCCGTTCCCACGCTCCTGCGGCCCGGGCCTGGACCGTTCCCGCGACCCGCGCCACGACCTTCCCGCACGGTGCCACCCGCGCCACGTCCGACCCGCACCCTGCGGCCCGGGCTACGACCAGGCGGCGACGACGTATCCCACGCCGTACGGCGCGTCCTCGTACAGCAGTGAGCCGCCGAGGTCCGCGGTCTCGGCCGCGCCCGCCAGGACCTGCCAGGGAGCCCGGCCGGAGACCTTCAGCTCACGGGCCAGTCCGTTGTCCAGCGTCGTGAGGGCCGCCAGGTCCGCCGCACCGAGCGCCCGTGCGACCTGCGCGTCGAAGGGCGCCGCCCGTTCGTCCAGGTAGCCCGGGGCCTTGAGCGTCCGGCACGCGCTGGCGTCTCCCATCACGAGCAGAGCCACCCGCTCGTCCCGGGCGGCGAGCTCCCTCCCGGACCGCACGCACCGCTCGGTCGGGGAGCTCTCCCCCACCCCCAATCCCTCGACCGGGGCGTCGGACCACCCGGTCCGCTCCAGCAGCCAGGCGGCCACACTCAGCGAGTACGGCAGGCGCGCTCCCGTGTCCGCGCCCTCGGCCGCGCCCAGCCGTACGCCGAGGTCGACACCGAAGCCCCGGAAGGACCCCGCCGTTCCCGCCGGGTAGGTCTCGGCCCCGGCCCCGCCCACAGGGCCGACGACCACGAGCCGTCCCGGCCGGGCGGCGGCGAGCACACCCAGCGCGTCCGTGCAGGCGGCCCGCGCGGCATCCAGTTCCGGGGCGGCGCCCGCGGCGATCTCGGGAACCAGGAGAGGCGGGCAGGGGCAGACAGCGGCGGCGACAAGCATGATCGGCAGGGTAACTCTCAGGAGCCGCTGTCACCGCACAGGGCGACAGCGGTCCGGCTCGGTCGTAGCCACAGCCGCGCTCCACACGGCCCGCAAGGCGGAGGCGACAGCGGCCCAGCTCAATCGCAGCACACCCGCGCTCCACACGGCCCGCCGGGCGGAGGCGACAGCGGCCCGGCTCAGTCGCAGCCGCACCCGCTCGCCACGGCCGGCAGGGGCTCGGGGGCGCCGATCTTCGGCAGGCCCAGCATCACGCCGACGGGCTTGGCCTTCTCGGCCGCGTTCCGCTTCTCCCAGGCGTCCCCCGCGCGCGTACGGCGGACGTCCAGCACGGGACCCTCGGCGAGGAGGTGGTGCGGGGCGGCGTAGGTGATCTCGACGGTGACCACGTCGCCGGGGCGGACCTCCTGGTCCGGCTTGGTGAAGTGGACGAGGCGGCTGTCGGGGGCGCGGCCGGACAGGCGGTGGGTGGTGTCGTCCTTGCGGCCCTCGCCCTCGGCGACCATCAGCTCCAGCGTGCGGCCGACCTGCTTCTTGTTCTCCTCCCAGGAGATCTCCTCCTGGAGGGCGACGAGCCGCTCGTAGCGCTCCTGGACGATCTTCTTGGGGATCTGGCCGTCCATCTCGGCGGCCGGGGTGCCGGGGCGCTTGGAGTACTGGAACGTGAAGGCCTGGGCGAAGCGGGCCTCACGGACCACGTGCAGCGTCTGCTCGAAGTCCTCCTCGGTCTCGCCGGGGAAGCCCACGATGATGTCCGTGCTGATCGCGGCGTGCGGGATGGCGGCGCGGACCTTCTCGATGATTCCCAGGAAGCGCTCCTGGCGGTAGGAGCGGCGCATCGCCTTCAGGACCGGGTCGGAGCCGGACTGGAGCGGCATGTGGAGCTGCGGCATCACGTTCGGCGTCTCGGCCATGGCGGCGATGACGTCGTCGGTGAAGTCCCGCGGGTGCGGGGAGGTGAAGCGGACGCGCTCCAGCCCGTCGATCTTCCCGCAGGCGCGCAGCAGCTTGCTGAAGGCCTCGCGGTCGCCGATGTCCGAGCCGTAGGCGTTCACGTTCTGCCCGAGCAGCGTGATCTCGGAGACGCCCTCGGCGACCAGGGCTTCGATCTCGGCGAGGATGTCGCCGGGTCGGCGGTCCTTCTCCTTGCCGCGCAGGGCCGGGACGATGCAGAAAGTGCAGGTGTTGTTGCAGCCGACGGAGATGGAGACCCAGGCCGCGTACGCGCTCTCGCGTCGGGTGGGCAGCGTCGAGGGGAACGCCTCCAGCGACTCGGCGATCTCGACCTGCGCCTCGTCCTGCACGCGCGCGCGTTCCAGCAGGACGGGCAGCTTGCCGATGTTGTGCGTACCGAAGACGACGTCCACCCAGGGCGCCCGCTTCACGATGGTGTCGCGGTCCTTCTGCGCGAGGCAGCCGCCGACCGCGATCTGCATGCCGGGGCGGGCCGCCTTCTTCGGGGCGAGGTGGCCGAGGTTGCCGTACAGCTTGTTGTCGGCGTTCTCCCGCACGGCGCAGGTGTTGAAGACGACGACGTCCGCCTCGTCGGCGCCCTGGGGGGCGCGGACGTAGCCGGCGTCCTCCAGCAGTCCGGACAATCGCTCGGAGTCGTGGACGTTCATCTGGCATCCGTAGGTCCGGATTTCATACGTTTTAGATGATCGAACGTCCACTGCCGGGCTCCGGTCGCTGCTGCTGGTCATGGTTCAAGGGTAGGTGCTTCCCGGAGGTCGTCGCCCCCGAGGTGCTGAGCCCTCAGCGTCGCTGGGCGGCCAGCCGGACGTGAGCGTTGGCGGCGCCGTAGCCGCGGTAGCCGCCGGTGCGCTGGACGATCTCGAAGAAGACCCGGCCCACGGTGGCCGTGTAGCAGTGGTGGAACTCGCCTCCGTGTTCGTCGCGGTCGTAGAGGATGCCGAGTTCCCGGTACGCGTCGAGGGTGCCGGGAGCGAACTCGTAGCGGGCGTCGAGGTCCTCGTAGTAGTTGGCGGGGATCTTCAGCAGTTCCGCGCCGGCAGCCCGGACGCGGCGGGCGGCTGCGGTGATGTCGTCGGTGGTGAGGGCGATGTGCTGGGCGCGGGCGCGGGTGCCCGGGTCCGGGCCGGGGGCCAGGTTGAGGACGAGGCGCGGGGTGTCGCGGGCGCCGGTCATGGCCCTGCTGCGGAAGAGGCCGTAGGGGTCCGCCAGGTCGACGCTCTCGTGCGGGCGCAGACCCAGCACCGCACGGTGGAAGAGGACGGCTTCGTCGAAGTGGTGCCAGGGCTGGGTCAGGGCCACGTGGTCGACGCCGGTCAGGAGCCCGGCCGGCGAGGAGTCCTGCCACGTGTCGGCGGCAGCCGTGAAGTCGGCGGTCCAGTCGGGGTGTCCGGGGCGTCGGGTGGCGCAGAGGAACAGTTCGGTGCCGTCGGGGGCGGCGATCGCGTCCAGTGGGACATCGTGGTCGCCGCGGCGTCGGGGCAGGACGGGCGCGAGCAGGGCCTCGGCACGCCGGGCGGCGGAGCGGGGGTCGGGGGTCTCCAGGCCGATGGCAGTGAGGGACGGGCCGTCGTCGCGGGTGCCGGTGCCGTGGTTGACCAGGATGCGGGCGTCGCCCTGGGCCCAGAGGTCCACCGGCTTGCCGGTGTGCCGTCCGGTGCGCCGGAAGCCGAGCGCGGTCAGCAGGGTGGTCACGGGGAGCGGGTCGGCCGTGGCGATCTCGGCGAAGGCGACGCCGGTCGGGGTGACCGGGGCCGGGAGCGGGGAGATGTCGGCGCTCTCCTCCAGGGCGATCAGCGACCGCAGCGCGTCGACCGCGGTGCTGCCCGAGTCCGCCTGGCGGAACACGTCGTTGAACACCTCCAGGGAGAGCGGGCCCTGGTAGCCGGCGTCCACGGCGTGACGGACGAGGGAGGTCACGTCGAGGCCGCCCTGGCCGGGGAAGCAGCGGTAATGACGGCTCCACTGCAGGACGTCCATGGCCATCAGCGGGGCGTCGGCGAGCTGCAGGAAGAAGATCTTCTCGCCGGGGATGCCCGCTATGCCCCTGGGGTCCGAGCCGCGGGAGAGGATGTGGAAACTGTCCAGGCAGACCCCCAGCGCGGGGTGGCCGGCTCGTTCGACGATGCGCCAGGCGTGGTCATAGGTGCTGACGTGCCGGCCCCAGGCGAGCGCCTCGTAGGCGATCCGCATGCCGTGTTCCCGGGCCAGACCGGCCAGCCGGCTCAGCTGCTCGGCGGCGAGGGCGTCGTCGTCGACGGCGTGCGGGGAGACGTTGGAGCAGACCAGGAGCGTGTCGGTGCCGAGCCTGCGCATGACGTCGAACTTGCGCTCCGCCCGGCGCAGACCGCGTACGAACTCCTCCTCCGGCACGCCCTCGACGTCCCGCATCGGCTGATAGAGGTCGATGGTGAGCCCGAGGTCTGCGGTGCGGGCGCGGATCTCCTCCGGGGACAGGGGGCTGGCGAGGAGGTCGTTCTCGAAGATCTCCACACCGTCGAAGCCGGCGCGGGCGGCGGCGGTCAGCTTCTCGGTGAGGGAGCCGCTGAGACTCACCGTGGCGATGGACTTACGCATCCTGGTCCCCGATGCCGATCCAGGTCTTCCCCGCACGGGCGGCGGCGCCGGCGAACGCCTGCTGGGCCTCGTCGAGCGGGAAGCGGGCCTCGACGACGGCCGAGGGCCGGGCGCCGGGCAGCTCGGCGATCGCGGTGGTGAAGTCGCCCGGGTGGTCATAGATCATCGACCCGCGGAGCACCAGTTGGCGGCGGACCACATCGTCGGTGGTGAGCGGCAGCGCGTGGGGATTGAGGCCGATCAGGACGACGGTGGCGCCGGGAGCGGCGCGGTCCACGGCCGGGCGCAGGGCGAGTGCGTGGCCCGAGGTCTCGAAGACGTATGTGTATCCGCTGCCACCGTCGTCGGGGGTCGCGCCCAGCCGTTCGGCGCGGGCGAGCCGCTGCGGGTGCGGTTCGATGACCACCGGCCGGATGCCGAGGCGGGCCAGGATCAGGCAGACCAGCAGTCCCTGGGCTCCGGCTCCGACGACCAGACAGCGGTCGGCGGGTGTCACTCCGCTGCGCCGTACGGCGGCCCGGGCCACGGCGTACGGTTCGGTGGCCGCGAGGTCGGCGCCGGTCGGGCCGTCCGGGACCGGGTGGGCGAAGTGCGCGGGGAGGGCGGCGCGTTCGGCGAGGACGCCGGGGGCGTTCAGTCCGACGATGGCCCGGTGCGGGCAGGCCGAGGTCAGGCCGCCGAGGCAGTCCGCGCAGGTGAGGCAGGCGTAGTTG
Organism: Streptomyces sp. NPDC126510; assembly: GCF_040302345.1. Taxonomy (NCBI): domain Bacteria; kingdom Bacillati; phylum Actinomycetota; class Actinomycetes; order Kitasatosporales; family Streptomycetaceae; genus Streptomyces; species Streptomyces sp. NPDC126510. The sequence goes on from NZ_JBEORR010000041.1 coordinate 24,446, forward strand.
GGTTCGATGACGACCCTCTGTCCCACTCGGCGGTCCCGTACCTCGCTGCCGACGGCGGCGATCCGGCCGAAGCCCTCGTGGCCCATGACCCACGGCATCGTGGGCGGCAGGCGGTTGCCGTGAAAGACGGCGAGGTCGGTACCGCACAGGCCCACGCCGTCCATCTGCACGATGACGTCGTACGGGCCGCCGGCAGGTTCCGGCCAGCCGTCCACGGTCTCGATCCTGTTCGGCCCCGTGAGGACAGCTGCTTTCACCAGAACTCCTAGCGGTCCGCTAGACGGATCAATAAATCCACTCTGCGGTCAGAGTAGAGGACGGACGAGTCCCCAACAAGGCTGAGGACCTCTCAAAAACCGGAGTGGGGCACGAGCAAGGGCCCCGGCGGCAAGGCCGGGGCCCCAGTAGCCCTGAGTTTCGGTCGGGGTTGATCCGTCAGGCGGTCGCGTCCGCCGCCGCGGTCCGCTTGCGCACCGCCTCCGGGGCCCCGGCCGCCGCGTCGTCACCCCGCATGCGCAGCGCGACGAGGAAGGAGATGGCGCAGCCGAGGGCGATGTAGGCCGCGACCAGCGTCCAGGAGCCGTCCGCCCAGATCACCAGGGATCCGGCGATGAGCGGGGTGAAGCCGCCACCTATGGCGCTGGCGAGCTGGTAGCCGACACCGGCGCCGCTGTAGCGGTACTCGGGGCCGAACATGTCGGTGAACAGGGACTGCTGGACGGAGACCGCCATGTCGTGCGCGACGTTCACCAGCAGCACCGCGCAGCCGATGATCAGCACCATGGAGCCGGACTCCATCGCCCAGAAGTACGGCACCGCGCTCACGAGGCCCACCAACGCGCCCCAGCAGTACAGCCTGCGGCGCCCGAAGCGGTCGGCCAGGTAGGCGAACCCGGGGATGGTCAGCACGGCGAGGCCGCCGACGGCCAGGTTGACGTCGAGCAGGCTGTCGCGGTTCAGACCGAGTTCGCCGGCGCCGTAGGCGAGGCCGAAGGTGGTCACGCCGTAGAAGGTGAACAGCTCCACGAATCGCAGGCCGATGATGGCGAAGAAACCCCTGGGGTTGGACTTCACGGCGGCGATCAGCGGCAGCTTCGGCCGGGCCTCCTCGCTCATCGCGGCGACCTTCTCGGTGAAGACCTCGGACTCCTCGACCCGGGCCCGCACGATCAGGCCGACGATCACGAGGGCGGCGCTGATCAGGAACGGGATGCGCCAGCCCCAGGACCGGAAGGCCGCGTCCGTGGTGGCCCCCGACATGATCTTGGTGATGAGCGTGGCGAGCAGCAGACCGACCGAGGCACCGACCTGCACGCCGCTGCTGTAGAGGGAGCGCCACTTGGCGGGGGCGTTCTCCACCGCCATCAGCGCGGCGCCGCCCCACTCACCACCCACCGCGAAGCCCTGCGCCGCGCGCAGCACCACCAGGAGCACGGGGGCCCAGATCCCGGCCTGGGCATAGGTCGGCAGGACGCCGATCAGGGTGCTGGCCACACCCATGATCAGCATGGTGAGGACGAGCATCCGCTTGCGGCCGAGCCGGTCGCCGAAGTGGCCGAAGACGATGCCGCCGAGCGGGCGGAAGAGGAAGCCCACGCCGAAGGTGGCCCAGGCGGCCAGGGTGCCCACGGCCGGGGAGGCGTCCGGGAAGAACAGGTCGCCGAAGAGGAGCCCGGCGACGATGCCGTAGAGGAAGAAGTCGTACCAGTCGACGACCGCCCCCATGAAACTGGCGATCGCCGCCCTCTTCGCGACGCCGGGGGCTCCGGCGCCGCCGGCCGCTGCCGGCTGCTGCGCACTGCTCATCTCACATACTCCCTTGGATGCTGCGACTCCCGCGACCCCTTCGTGCCGTGCGCGCGGCGCGGAGCACAACGGGGCGGGGTCACGGATGGCTACGGCGAGGACAGACGCCCGGGCGACGGCAGCGCTCGGCGGGTGTGGAGCGGCCGTCACCGGCAAACCGGGCCATCGCCACAGCGTGCGGGCGGCGACCCTCAGTACAAGGTCCATTGAGCGGACCGATCAAACCAAGTAGCGGAAACATACGGGGCTAGATTTCCGCCATCAAGGGTCGCAGCAAGATTTATTCACTTTCATGGCTCCAGTGGTCCGCCTGATGGACTACCGTCACGAGTGAGCGCGGTGACACTCACGGCAGATGCCGCGCGGAGCCGACACCCTGGGAGCGGATTCGTGGACGACAGGCAGGCAGAGGGCGAGGCGGCCCGGGAGCCCAACGGGACGACGGGCGTACGCAGCGTGCGGCGCGCCCTGGACATCCTCGGCCTGCTGAGCGAGGAACGCCCGGTCATCTCACTGCGCGAGATCATCGACGCCACCGGACTGGCCAAGACCACCGTCCTGCGCCTGGTCCAGACCCTGGAGGAGAGCGGCCTGCTCTGGTCGCACCCGGCCGGTTACACCGCCGGACCCGGCTTGTGGCGCTGGGCCTACCTGGCCCGCAGCCAGTGGGAGGTGCCGCAGGAGACCCGCAAGGTCATGCGTGACCTCGCCGACCGGCTGGGCGAGACGGTCAACATCTTCGTCGCCCGCGACGTGAGCCGCGTCTGTGTCGCGCACGAGGAGAGCCCGCACCCCTTGCGTCACGTCGTCGACGTCGGCGACGAACAGCCCCTGTGGGCCGGCGCCTCCTCCAAGATCCTGCTGCGCGACGTCTCGGAGACCCTGCTGCGCCGGGTCGCCGCCGCCTCCCCCCACGGTGAGGTGCACGCCGACCGGTTGCGCGCCTGGGCGCAGGAGGCCGCGCAGCGCGGCTACGCGGTCAGCAGCAGCGAGTGGGACGAAGGCCTGACCGCCGTCGCCGTGCCGGTCACCGGCCGTTCGGACTCGGTCGTCGCCTCGCTCTCCCTCAGCGGTCCCAGCCACCGCTTCCCCTATGAGGCCGTGGAGCGGTTCGCCACCGACCTCGCGGAGTCGGCCGCGCTCATCTCGGCCCAGGGTTTCAGCCACCCGCTCAGCCAAGGCCGCTGAACCCCGACGCCGCCGGGAAACGACACAGGCAGGCGGTCGCGGGAAGGGACTCGGCCGCCTGTGCAGGACCCCGCACGGGGCTCAGGGCTCTATGAGTCCGGCTCTGATCGCGTACCGGGTCAGCTCCAGACGGTCGCGCATGCCGAGCTTCTGCAGGAGGTTGGCGCGGTGGCGCTCCACGGTCTTGGCACTGATGAAGAGGAGTTCCCCGATCTCCTTCGAGGTGTGGCCCTCGGCGACCAGCTTGAGGATCTCCTCCTCGCGCTCGGTGATGGCCCGCTCCGGCAGGCCGTCGCCCCGGTGCAGCCGCGCCAGGTAGGAGCGGACGAGGGCGCGTTCGGCACCCGGGTAGATGAACGGCTCGTCGCGTACGGCGGCCCGGCAGGCCTCGACCAGGTCGCGGTCGGCGACGGACTTGAGCACGTAGCCGCTGGCTCCGGCCCTGAGCGCCTCGAAGAAGTACTCCTCGTTGTCGTACATCGTCAGGATCAGGATGTGCAGGCCGGGCATCCGGCGGGAGAGTTCCCGGGCCGCCTGGAGGCCGGTCGTGCGGGGCATGGCGATGTCCAGGACGGCGAGGTCCACCGGGATTTCCCGGGCCTTGGCGACGGCCTCGGCACCGTCCCCGGCCTCGGCCACGACCGTGAGGTCGGGCTCTCCGTCCAGGATGAGGCGCACGCCCCGGCGTACGAGGGTGTGGTCGTCGGCGAGCAGCACACGGATCGGTGTGGTCATCAGCGGGGTCCTTCGGTCACGGGTACGCGCCGCGTCACCGGTACGCGCAGCCGTACGTCGGTGCCCCCGTCCGGCGCCGGTTGCAGGGTCAGGGCGGCCCCGATCAGCAGCGCGCGCTCGCGCATGCCCGTGAGGCCGGCGCCCTCGGGAGCGCCGCCGAGGCCCGTGCCGTTGTCGCGGACGAGGAGTTCGACGCCGTCGGGGACCGGCTCGAGGCGGAGTTCGGCGCGGTCGGCGGCGGCGTGCCGGGCGGTGTTGGTCAGGCCCTCCTGGGCGACCCGGTAGACGACGAGTTCCGCCTCCGGCGTCAGGGCGGGCAGTTCACCGGTGACGTGATGGCGCACGGTCAGCCCGTGGGTCGTGAACTCGCCGGCCAGCGAACGCAGGGCGCTGGCCAGCCCCAGTTCCTCCAGCACGCCGGGACGCAGACGGCGGGCGATCCGGCGGATCTCGTCCAGGCCGGCCCGGGTCGCCTCCTGCGCCTGGCCCACCTCCTCGCGAAGGTCCTCGGGCGCCCGGTCGGCGACGCGCTTGAGCTGGAGGAGGACGGCGGTCAGGGTCTGCCCGACCTCGTCGTGGAGTTCCCGGGCGATCCGGTGCCGTTCGCTCTCCTGTGCGGACAGCGCCCGGGCGGCACCCGCGGCCCGCTCGGCCTCCAGCCGGTCGAGCATCGTGTTGTACGTCGTGATCAGCCCGGCCGTCTCCGCCGGCCCCGCGACCACGGGCCGGGAGCCCGGGCGCAGCAGGTCCGCGGTGGCCATGGCGCGGTCGAGGCGTTGCAGGGGCACCAGGCCGTACCGCAGCACGAGCGCGTTGCCGGCGAGCAGCAGCACCAGGCCGCCGAGCAGGACGAGGGCCTCGCCCGCGAGGACGGGGGTGGACACGGTGACCGGGCCGAGCAGCAGCGCCGTGGCCACGACGAGGCCGACGGCGTTCAGCGAGAAGATCCGCCAGAACAACGACACGCTTCTGGATCCGCTCCTTCCCGACGTCGCGCGGTGCACCGCCCCCTTCACCCTCTCCGGTGACCGGCCGCTGCGTATATCCGTCACGACACCCATGTCGTCACCGTACGGCCGGATGGGAACATGCGGAGTTGACTCGTCCGATGATCGGCTCCGCTCATCAGGCAGACAAAGCATGACAACCAAGACGAACAAGACGAACAAGGGGAAGCAACGTGTCAGCTCCGCGCCTGAGGGCGACGCCGCTGCCGGGCATCGGGGTCCAGTACGACCTGGAGACCCGGGAACACCGCCATCTGTCGGTGGTGGCGCACCGCGACGGCACGCGCACGGTGAACGTGTACCGGTCCGACGATCCCGACTCGTGCGCACAGTCGTTGAAGCTGACCAGCTCGGAGGCGGGCTCGCTGATCGACGCGCTGAAGCCGTCCCACCACAGCCCGAGCCTGCTGTACACCACGGACCTCGGGCTGGTCGCCGAGCGGATCGAGGTGGCCGCGACCTCGCGCTGGAACGGGAGGGTGCTCGGCGACATGCGGATGCGGACGGAGACGGGCGCGTCGGTGGTGGCCGTGCTGCGCCGGGCCGAGGCCATCCCGTCGCCCGCGCCGGACTTCCGGCTGTCGGGCGGTGACACGCTGATCGTCGTCGGCACCCGTGAGGGCGTCGACGCGGCGGCGACCATACTCGGGCGGGAGTGAACTTTTGCACTCCGCTGTTCTGCTCATCGAGTTCGGTTCCATCATTCTCGGCCTCGGCCTGCTCGGCCGGTTCGCCGCCCGGTTCCAGCTCTCGCCGATCCCCCTGTACCTCCTGGCCGGCCTGGCCTTCGGGGAGGGCGGTCTGCTGCCGCTCGGCGCGAGCGAGGAGTTCATCGCCACGGGCGCGGAGATCGGCGTCATCCTGCTGCTGCTGATGCTGGGCCTGGAGTACACGGCGAGCGATCTGGTCTCCAACCTCAAGACCCACTATCCGTCCGGCCTGGTCGACTGCGCCCTCAACGCGCTGCCCGGGGCGGCCGTGGCGCTGCTGCTCGGTTGGGGCCCGGTGGCCGCGGTCGTGCTGGCCGGTGTCACCTGGATCTCGTCGTCCGGCGTGATCGCGAAGGTGCTGGGTGATCTGGGCCGGGTCGGCAACCGGGAGACGCCGGTGATCCTCAGCGTGCTGGTGCTGGAGGATCTGGCGATGGCGGTGTACCTGCCCATCGTCACGGCGCTGGTGGCCGGCGTCGGGCTGATGGCCGGCAGTGTGACCCTGGCGATCGCGCTGGGCGCGGCCGGTCTCGTGCTGTTCCTGGCCGTGCGCTACGGCAGGCTCATCTCACGGTTCGTCTCCAGCGACGACCCGGAGAAGCTGCTGCTGGTCGTGCTGGGCCTGACGATCCTGGTCGCGGGTGTCGCACAGCAGCTCCAGGTGTCGGCTGCGGTCGGGGCCTTCCTGGTGGGCATCGCGCTGTCGGGGGAGGTCGCAGAGGGTGCGCACACCCTGTTGAGCCCCCTGCGTGACCTGTTCGCCGCGGTCTTCTTCGTCTTCTTCGGGCTGCACACCGACCCGTCGAGCATCCCGCCCGTGCTGCTGCCCGCGCTCGGGCTGGCCGTCGTCACCGCGCTGACGAAGATCGCCACCGGGTACTGGGCGGCCCGGCGGGCCGGGATCTCCGTCAAGGGCCGCTGGCGTGCGGGGGGCGCGCTGGTGGCCCGCGGAGAGTTCTCGATCGTCATCGCGGGTCTCGCGGTCGCGGCCGGGGTCGAACCGTCCCTCGGCCCGCTGGCCACGGCCTATGTGCTGATCCTGGTCGTCCTCGGCCCGCTCACCGCGCGGTACACCGAGCCGGTGGCGACCTGGTGGTCCCGCCGCCGCGAGCCCGGCCACCCGCAGCCCGCGCCCCGGGCGGCCGAGGCGGAGGCGCCGGTCGCCGACTGAGGGGGCCGGGCCGGGGCGCCGAGGCGGAGGCATCCGTCGCCGACTGAGGGGGCCGGGGCGCCGAGGCGTGATCTCTGAGCATGCCCCAGGTCAGGCGCCCCCGCCCGGCACCCACCCCTGCCTGCGCAGCAGCCCCGGCACGTCCGGTGCCTCGTAGTGCTCGCCCTTGAGGACCTTGCCGTCCTCGCGGCGGGAGACCGAGCCGTCGGGGCCGATCTTCGTCATGTTGGAGCGGTGGATCTCGGCGAGCACCGCGTCGAGGTCGATGCCGTGCACGAGGGCGGTGCCGTACGCGACGTAGACCACGTCCGCCAGCTCGTGGGCGAGCCGGTCGAGCGGCCCCCGCACCGACACCTCGGCGACCTCAGCCGCCTCCTCCGCGAGGAGTTCGCCCCGGTGGGCCGCCAGTTCCGGGGAGACCTCCGTCGGCGTACTGCGGGCGTCCAGGCCGAAGGCGCGGTGGAATTCACGGACCAGGTCAGCGGGCGAAGAGCTCATGAAGGCGACTGTAGTGGCGGCCACTGACACTCCCCCCGCCCCCGGCTTGTGACCCCTGCCCTGGTCAGGGGACCACGCGGCTGGCAGGATCGCCCGCATGTCCAGCACGCTCCCCCGTATCGGCAGGCGTCGGTCCCTGCAGGGCGGCGCCGCCTCCCTCGTGGTCCTCGGCCTGCTGCTGTGGTGGCTGCGCCCCTGGGCCGAGGAGCCGCCGAGCGGGACCATCAGGTTCAGCACGGGCACCCGCGCGGGCGTCTACCACGAGTACGGCAAGCTCCTGAGCGACGAGATCGACAAGGACATGCCCGACCTGAAGGTGCGGCTGCTGCCCAGTGCCGGTTCGCAGGAGAACGTCGCGGACGTGGCGAGCGGCGACGCGGACTTCGCGATCGCCGCGGCCGACGCGGTCGCCACGTACAAACTCGCCAAGGGCCCGGGTGCCGACCGGTTGCGCGGTGTCGCCCGCCTGTACGACGACTACGTCCAGCTCGTCGTGCCGCCGGACTCCGACATCCGCTCCGTCGCGGACCTGCGGGGCAAGCGCGTCGCCATAGGGCTGCCCGACTCCGGTGTGCGGCTGATAGCGACGCGCGTGCTCAAGGCGGCCGGCATCGACCCGGAGAAGGACATCGAGCCGTCGTCGGACGGCATCGACACCGGACCCAAGCGGCTGGGCCACGGCCTGGACGCGTTCTTCTGGTCGGGCGGCCTGCCCACCGACGGGCTCAGCCGGCCCGCCAAGAAGTCGGCGTCGGCCTTCCGGTTCGTGCCGATCGACGCCTCGCTGGTGGCCAAACTGCACGACCAGGGCGGCGCCACCCGCTACTACCGGGCCACCAAGATGCCTGAATCCGCCTACCCCACAATCCAGCGCGGCAGGGCGGTACCGACGCTCGCGGTGTCCAACCTGCTGATCACGCGCAGCGACATGGATCCGCGGCTCACCGAGTGGCTGACCCGTACGGTGCTCGACAGCCGGGATCTCATCGGCAAGAACGTCCACTCCGCCCAGCTGGTCGATGTCCGCACGGCGATCTACACCGACCCTCTGAAGCTGCACGTGGGTGCCCAGCGCTACTACCAGTCGGTCAAGCCGTAGCGCCACGGCGGACCGCGGCCGCGCCGCAGTCGCCTTGCCGTCAGGCCGTGGGTGCCTTCCCGTCAGGCCCTGGGCGCCTGCCAGTCAGGCCGTGGGCGCCGACCTCGGTACCGCCACCGTCACCTTCAGTCCGTGCGGCTCGTGACGGTCGTACGCGATCGAACCGCCGCCCGCCGCGAGCAGCGCCCGCGAGATGGACAGCCCGAGGCCCGAGCCCTTGATGTTCTGGTGCCGGCCGCTGCGCCAGAAGCGGTCGCCGACGCGGGCCAGCTCCTCCTCGGTGAGGCCGGGGCCCTGGTCGGTCACGACGACGGTGGACGTGTCGCCGTTGGAGGCGACGGTCACCTCCACGGTCTGCTGCTCGGGCGTGAACTTCACCGCGTTGTCGATGACCGCGTCCAGCGCGCTGGACAGTGCGACCGGGTCGGCCCACGCGGTCGTCGGCGGGCAGTCGCCCACCAGGCGCACGCCCTTGGCCTCGGCGGTCGGAGCCCAGGCCGCGAGGCGTTCGGCGGCGAGCTCACCGATGTCGGTGATCCTCAGATCCGCCTCGGTGTGCTCGGCCAGCGCGAGGTCGAGCAGGTCGTCCAGGACCTGGGCGAGACGCTTGCCCTCGGCCTGGACCGAGGCGATCTCCTGGTTGCCCTCCGGCAGTTCGAACGAGAGCAGCTCGATGCGCAGCAGCAGCGCGGCGAGGGGGTTGCGGAGTTGGTGGGAGGCGTCGGCGACGAAGGCGCGCTGCTGCTCCAGCACGTCCTCGACGTTGTCCGCCATCTCGTTGAACGACCGGGCGAGCCGCTGGAGTTCCGGCGGCCCGCCGGCGGCGGCGACCCGGGACTTGAGCCGGCCGGTGGCGATGTCGTGGGTGGTGGCGTCCAGGACGCGCACGGGCTTGAGCACCCAGCCGGTCAGCCGCAGGGCGGCACCGACGGCCAGCAGCATCGCGGCGGACTCGCCCGCGCCGATGACCAGCCAGCCGTGCAGCGTGCGGGAACGCAACTGCCCCGTGGGCGAGTCGGTGACGACGACCGCGACGACATCGCCGTCCCGGATGACCGGCGAGGCGACCACGAGGTTGCGGCGCTGCCAGGGCCACACCTGCTTCGGGTCGTGGCTGCGGCGGCTGAGCTTCGCCTCGTCGAAGGCGTCCCGTACCTCGCCCCCCTCGGGCAGTGACCACTCGGCCGGGGCGTGGGCCATGGCACGACCGGTGCGGTAGAAGACACCGGCTCGGATGCCGTAGACCTCGTAGTAGCTGCGCAGCTCGCTGCTGAGGGTGGCCAGGCGCTCGTTCTCGAAGGCGCCGGTGGTGCCGTCGGGTGAGTCGGTGACGAACTGGGCGAGGGCGGCGAAGCGCGCCGTGTCGTCGATCCGGTCGACGACGACCTCCTGCTGCTGGGCGCCGGCGAGACTGACGGCGAGCGGGACGCCGAGCGCGAGCAGAACGGCCGCCATCAGAACGATGAGCAGCGGGAGCAGACGAGTGCGCACCCGGCCCCGCTACCCGGCAGGCGCGACGAGCCGGTAACCGACTCCGCGGACGGTCTCGATGAGCGCCGGCATCCGCAGCTTGGCGCGCAGGGACGCGACGTGCACCTCCAGGGTGCGCCCGGTGCCCTCCCAGCTGGTCTGCCACACCTCGCTGATGATCTGCTCCCGGCGGAAGACCACTCCGGGCCGCTGCGCGAGCAGGGCCAGCAGGTCGAACTCCTTGCGGGTCAGGCTGATCACCGACCCGTCGACACTGACCCTGCGCGTGGGCAGCTCGATGTGCACCGGGCCGAGCCGCAGCTCGGTCTCGATGCCGCTGGAGGTGTCCTCGTGGGAGGTGCGCCGGCTGACCGCGTGGATACGGGCGAGCAGCTCCCCGGTGTCGTAGGGCTTCACCACGTAGTCGTCCGCGCCGAGGTTGAGGCCGTGGATGCGGGAGCGCACGTCGGAGCGCGCGGTGACCATGATCACCGGGGTGCTGGTGCGCTTGCGGATCTTGCCGCAGACCTCGTATCCGTCCTGGTCGGGCAGGCCGAGGTCGAGGAGGACGACGCCGAAGCAGTCGACCTCGGGGACGAGTGCCTGGAGGGCCTCCTCACCGCTGCGCGCGTGCGTGACGTCGAACCCGTGCCGTGCCAGAACCGCCGACAGGGCGGCGGCGACGTGATTGTCGTCCTCGACGAGCAGCAGTCTCACCCGGTCCCCCTTCAGTTCATCGGCCGTACCATCTGACTGTGTACACAACGCGTGCACACGCGCGCGTGCACCTTGTGCAGTCACGCTGATGGATGAGGACGGCGTCAAGAGAGTTCCGGTTGCGGAGCCCTTCCGTTACCCGGCCGATATCAGCGCTGCTCACAAGTGCTACGACACGTGTCCGATTGCTATCGGATCGTGATGCTCAGATTCCCCTCAGATGTAATGACGCAGGTCGTAGAGGGTAACTACTGTCCTCCGAAACCGAGGAGGACGGAGCCTGAGAGCGATGACCGAAGTATCGGTGGCCAAGGAAGATATGGCCGCGACCGGCGATCTGGTCGTCCTGAAGAGCGTCAACAAGCACTTCGGCGCGTTGCACGTACTCCAGGACATCGACCTGACGATCGCCCGCGGTGAAGTCGTCGTGGTCATCGGACCCTCCGGGTCCGGCAAGTCCACCCTGTGCCGCACCATCAACCGCCTGGAGTCGACCGACTCCGGCTCGATCACGATCGACGGCAAGCCGCTCCCCGCCGAGGGCAAGGCGCTCGCGAAGCTGCGCGCCGACGTCGGGATGGTCTTCCAGTCCTTCAACCTCTTCGCGCACAAGACCGTGCTCGAGAACGTGATGCTCGGCCAGATCAAGGTCCGCAAGAAGGACAAGAAGGCGGCCGAGGAGCGGGCCCGGGCCCTGCTCGACCGGGTCGGCGTGGGCGCGCAGGCCGAGAAGTACCCGGCTCAGCTCTCCGGCGGTCAGCAGCAGCGCGTCGCCATCGCGCGAGCGCTGGCCATGGAGCCGAAGGTGATGCTCTTCGACGAGCCGACCTCCGCGCTCGACCCCGAGATGATCAACGAGGTGCTGGAGGTCATGCAGCAGCTCGCCCGCGACGGCATGACGATGATCGTCGTCACCCATGAGATGGGTTTCGCACGATCGGCTGCAAACCGCGTGGTGTTCATGGCGGACGGCCGAATCGTCGAGGAGGCTGCGCCCGACCAGTTCTTCAGCGCTCCGCGCAGCGACCGTGCCAAGGACTTCCTTTCGAAGATCCTGCACCACTGACGGCGCGGGTCGCGTCCGACGCACACCCCGTGCCGCCCGCCCCTTGAGGGCCCGCATCTCTTTACCAGCCAAAGGATGTTCATCATGAAGCTCCGCAAGGTCACCGCCGCCTCGGCCACCGTCTTCGCTCTCGCCCTCACCGCCACCGCGTGCGGCGGCGACAACAGCACCGGCGGCGACTCCGGCTCCGACGGCGGCAAGACGATCACCGTCGGCATCAAGTTCGATCAGCCCGGTCTCGGCCAGAAGACGCCGCAGGGCTACGCCGGCTTCGACGTGGACGTCGCCACGTACGTCGCGAAGAAGCTCGGTTACAACGCCGATCAGATCGAGTGGAAGGAAGCGAAGAGCGCCGACCGCGAGACCATGCTCCAGCGTGGTGACGTCGACTTCATCGCGGCGACCTACTCGATCACCCCCGAGCGCCAGGAGAAGGTCGACTTCGCCGGTCCTTACCTGCTGGCGCACCAGGATGTTCTGGTTCGTGCGGACGACAACAAGATCAAGACGCCGAAGGACCTGAACAACGCCAAGCTCTGCTCGGTCACCGGCTCCACCTCGGCGCAGAACGTCAAGGACAAGCTGGCCCCCAAGGCGCAGCTGCAGCCGTACCCGACGTACTCCGCGTGCCTCCCCGGCCTCCAGAACGGTGCCGTCGACGCGCTGACCACCGACGACTCGATCCTCGCCGGTTACGCCGCCCAGTCGCAGTTCAAGGGCAAGTTCAAGCTCGGCGGCTTCAAGCTGACGAACGAGAACTACGGCATCGGCGTCAAGAAGGGCAGCGACCTCAAGGACAAGATCAACAAGGCCCTCGAGACCATGGTCGCCGACGGTGCCTGGCAGAAGGCCGTGGACAAGAACCTCGGCCCGGCCGACTACAAGAACGAGCCGGCGCCGAAGATCGGCGAGATCAAGAGCTGAGGCAGCGCCTGACAGGGTGCGCCGCCCACTGGGAGGGGCGGCGCACCGGCGTGGGCATCCCTACACGCGGAAGCACGGGAGATCGTGTTCGACTTTCTTGAGGATTACGACCTGCTGGGAGCCTTCTGGACGACAGTGCAGCTCGCTGTGCTCTCCGCCGTCGGCTCCCTGATCTGGGGCACCCTGCTGGCCGCCATGCGCGTCGGCCCGGTGCCGCTGATGCGCGGCTTCGGGACCGCGTACGTGAACATCGTGCGCAACATCCCGTTGACCGTCATCATCCTGTTCACGTCGCTGGGCCTGAACCAGACGTTGGGAGTCTCCCTCGGCGCGGACGACGTCGAGACGATCAACTTCCGGCTCGCCGTGCTGGGCTTGATTCTCTACACCTCGTCCTTCGTGTGCGAGGCGCTGCGCTCCGGCATCAACACGGTGCCGGTCGGGCAGGCGGAGGCGGCCCGCGCGATCGGTCTCAACTTCCGCCAGGTGCTGGGGCTTGTCGTGCTGCCGCAGGCGTTCCGTTCGTCCGTCGTCCCGCTCGCGAACGTGCTGATCGCCCTCATCAAGAACACCACGGTGGCCGCCGCCATCGGTGTCGCCGAAGCGGCGGTACTGATGAAGGAGATGATCGAGAACGAGGCGCAGCTGCTGCTGATCTCGGCGATCATCGCGTTCGGTTTCGTGATTCTGACGCTGCCGACCGGCCTGATCCTCGGCTGGGTGGGCAAGAAGGTGGCGGTGAAGCGATGAGCTCCGTCCTGTACGACGCGCAGGGGCCCCGCGCCAAGCGTCGCAACATCGTCCTCACGGTGGTCTTCCTGGTCGCCGTCGCCGCTCTGCTGTGGTGGGTGTTCGGGACCCTCAAGGACAAGGGTCAGCTGGAATGGGCCCTGTGGGAGCCGTTCGTCCACACCGAGGCTTGGTCCACGTACATCTGGCCGGGTCTGCAGAACACCCTGAAGGCCGCCGCCCTGGCGGTGATCATCGCGATGCCACTGGGCGCGGTTCTCGGCATCGCCCGTCTGTCGGACCACGTGTGGGTCAGGGTGCCGGCCGCGGTCGTGGTCGAGTTCTTCCGGTCCATCCCCGTGCTGGTCCTGATGATCTTCGGCCTCGCTCTCTTCGCCGAATACACCAACGTGACCTCCGACGACCGTCCGCTCTACGCGGTCGTCACCGGCCTGGTGCTGTACAACGCATCCGTCTTGGCGGAGATCGTCCGGGCGGGCATCCTGTCCCTGCCCAAGGGGCAGTCCGAAGCGGCGATGGCGATCGGTCTGCGCAAGGGCCAGTTGATGCGCCTGATCCTGCTGCCGCAGGCCGTCACCGCGATGCTCCCGGCCATCGTCAGCCAGCTCGTCGTCATCGTGAAGGACACCGCGCTCGGCGGTGCCGTGCTCACCTACTCCGAGCTGCTCTCCTCGGCGAACACGATGAGCGGCTACTACGGTGCGAACATCATCGCCAGCTTCACGGTCGTGGCGATCATCTTCATCGCGCTCAACTTCGCCCTCACCTCGTTCGCCAGCTGGCTGGAGCGTCGACTGCGGCGCGCCAAGAAGTCGACGGGCGCGGTCGTGGGCCCGAACGACGCGGAGATCGCCGGTGCGGCCGGGACCGGCGCCGGAGGCGGTATCTGACACCCGGTCACCTCACGTGACACACTCAGGGGCAGTGGCATGATCGCCACTGCCCCTGGTCACTTGACGCAAGCACCGGCAATGGGTTGCATACGTTCTGTGATCGTGCACCCTGCTCCAACTTCCTGTTCACCTACGTCTCAGAAGACACCACCGCGGGCAGGGGGCGCCACGCCGTGGACCCGGTGATCATCGTCGGAGCGGGGCCCGTCGGGCTCACGCTCGCCCTGGCGCTGGCGCGTCAGGAGGTGCCGTGCGTCGTCCTCGACGAGGGCCCGGGCAAGGACGAACCCCGCGCGGCGCGCACCGTCGTCCTGCGCGAGGACACCGCCGCTCTGATGGAACGGCTGACCGGCATGCCCCTCACCCGGGCCGGTGCGCACTGGGCCGGATGGCGGTCGATGCGGCGCAGGCAGGTGATGCGCGAGGTCGTTTTCGACGGTACCGAGCCCGCCCCCCTGCACATCGCCCAGCACGAGCTGACCGGAGCCCTGCGCGCGGCCCTCGCGGACGAACGGCTCGTCAAGATCGCGGTGGAGAGCCGCCTCGACGGCCTCGAACAAGAGCCCTCGGGCGTCACGGCCCACACCCGCGGCCCCAAGGGCACCTGGTGGCGCGGCAGTTACCTGGTCGGCTGCGACGGGCCCCGTTCGACCGTGCGCAAGATCCAGGACATCCGCTTCCCGGGCCGTACGGCGGTGGAACGTCACGCCGTCGCCGCGCTCCGTACGGAACTGCCCTGGCACGACGCGGCGTTGCTGCACCGCCAACCGCCCTGGCGCATGTCCGGGCCCTCGGCCGGCGAGGTCACGGCGCGTCCGCTGCCGGACGGCGTCTGGCGCCTCGACTGGCTCCTGCCGCCCGGCAAGGACCTGGTCACCCCCGAGCTGCTGCTCACCCGGATCCGGGAAACCCTGGCCGGCTGGGCAGGCGGCACGACCCCGCCGTACGAGCTGCTGGACACCGGTGTCCACACCGTTCACCACCGGCTGGCCCGCCGCTGGCGCGCCGACCGCGTGTTCCTCGCCGGGGACGCGGCCCATCTGCTCGGCGCGCTGGGCACACACGGGCTGGACGAGGGCCTGCGGGACGCCGACAACCTTGCCTGGAAACTTGCCCTGGCCTGGCACCACGGGCCGCACGAGGCGCTTCTCGACAGCTACCAGACGGAACGCCGGGCGGTCGTCGCCGCCCGGCTCCGCGCCGCTGACCAGGCACTGCCGCTGTTGCGCGGCGGTGGCGGACTGCGGGCCGTCGTCCCGGGTTCGTCCCGGGGCCACGACGCCCTGCTCACCGAGGGTCACTTGGGGCACGGCCAGCTCGGCGCGCCGGGGGCGTACGCCGACTCGCCGCTCGCGCCCGGCCTCCTCGAAGGGGAGGTGCCGGTCGACACACCACTCGGTTCACCGGTCACCGACGTACGGGTCACCGCGGAGGACGGCACCTTCGTGCGGCTGCGGGACCGGCTCGGCCGCGGTGCGCTGCTCGTGGTGCTGATCGCGCCGGGCACGGGCGTCTGGGAGCGCAAGCACTGGGTCGGCGCGGGCATCATGCCGCAGCTCGCGGCGGCGGTCACGGCGCTGCCGCACCCCGCCGAGCTGCTCGTGGCCGAGAGCTATCCGGGGGCGGCCGCGCACACGGTGCTGCTGGTGCGTCCCGACGGGCACCTCGTCACAGCGCTGGGTGGAGTGCGCCCGGCCGATCTGTACACCGCGGCGGAGGCCACGGTGGGCGGACCGGTGAAGGCGCAGGCAGAGGCCGGCGCTTCGGCCGGTTCACGCTGAGGTCGGCCCGGGGGGTCGGTTCCAAGGATCGGTCCCGGGGGTCGGTCCTGGTGCGATGTGCTCACTGTCACAGAGCGTCCGCATGGTGACAGTGAGTTGACCCGTCCGGGCGGCCGTGGTGTACTCCGGTGCGTGACCGACACCTGTGTGCGCCTGTGGCGGAGGGTCCATATGGACCTCCTCCGCTATGCGGGCTGCGTGTGTCGCCCGTCCTGCTGATTTCGCATTCCTCTTCTTCTGTGCGCGCGCCGCGCTCTGTCCGCCGGCTGCCGCGCCTCGCCCGCGAACCCTCATCAGGACCTTCAGGACGGCACCCGTGTTTGTACCCCCTTCTGCCACCCCCTCTGTCTCCACCGGTCCGGCTCCCACCCAGGCCGACCTCTACGACTTCGTCCGGCGCACGGCCGCCGACACCGAGCTGATCGACTCCCTGCCGCTCGACCCGGAGGGCCGCACGTGGGTGCGGCTGGAAGGGCCCGGCGGCAGCGAAGCGTGGCTGATCGGCTGGCCGCCCGGCACGGGCACTGGCTGGCACGACCACGCCGACTCGGTCGGTGCCTTTCTGACCGCCTCGGGCGAGCTCAAGGAGAACTCGCTCGCCGCCCGGCTGCCCACGGACGGCTGGAAGACCCTGGAGCTCACCGACGACGTGGACCGGGAACGCCGGCTGCGGACCGGCCAGGGTCGCGCCTTCGGCCGACACCACGTCCACGAGGTGCTCAACGAGTCTCCCGACCGGCACGCGATCTCCGTCCACGCCTACTACCCGCCTCTGCCGCAGATCCGCCGCTACAGCCGCAACGGCCCCATCCTGCGACTCGAGCAGGTCGAGCGTCCGGAGGACTGGCAGTGAGCACCGCACCCGGGCCGACGAGCCACGAGACTCAACCGCCGGTCAGCATCGACGAGTTGCTGGACCGGATCCGGGCGGGCTACGAGCGGATCGAACCGCAGGACGCGTACGAGGCTGCCCGGGCCGGCGACGCGCTCCTGATCGACATCCGCTACGCCGCCCTGCGCGATCGGGACGGCCTCATCCCCGGCGCCCTGGTCGTCGAGCGCAACGAACTGGAATGGCGCCTCGACCCCCAGGGCAGCCATCGCCTCCCCGAGGCCACGAGCCATGCCCTGCGCATCGTCGTGATCTGCAACGAGGGCTACGCGTCCAGCCTGGCGGCCCAGTCCTTGCACCAGCTGGGCCTGCACCGGGCCACGGACCTGATCGGAGGGTTCCAGGCGTGGCGGGAGGCGGGGTTGCCGGTGGAGTGAGAGCGAGGGGTGCTAGGGGACGTAGCGTCGGAAACCCTGTGCCAGAGCTTCGAAACCGCACTCCTTGTAGAAGGCGTGGACGTACTCGTCGTCCGCGGCCAGGAGCTGAATCTTGTAGCAGCCCGCTGACTCCCCCAGCCGAACCGCGGCCTCCATCAGCTGACGGCCGACTCCGCTCCGCTGGCAGGAGCCGGCCACCACGACGTTCTCCACGAACAGGATGGCGCGGGCCCCGCGCGTGAGGTTCGGCACAACGACGCAGTCCGCCGTTCCGACCACGGTGCCGTCTGCATCAGCAACCAGGACCGTACGTCCCTGCTGTGTTGATATGGCCGCCCAGACGGCGTCTGCGGACGCCTGCGGCAACGGCGCATCGTCCGGGTTCAACTCGCGGTAGAGAGCAAGCAACGCCGACACGTCCACCTCTGTCGCTGAGCGCACATCGATCTTCATGCGCTGAGCCTAGGACGCACACAGCCGTTCAGCGGCGGTTGCTCGCATGGCCCGGGCGACCGCTCCGGTCCCGGACCTCACTCCGTCGGCGATACGCCCCTCAGAACCCCTCGTCGCCGAGAAACTCCGTGTCCTCCCCCTCTTCCTCCAGCGCCTGGCGGACCACCCGCAGGGCCATGCCCTCGGGGTAGCCCTTGCGGGCGAGCATGCCCGCAAGGCGGCGGAGGCGTTTGTCCCGGTCGAGTCCGCGGGTGGAGCGGAGCTTGCGTGCTACGAGCTCGCGTGCGGTCTCCTCCTCCTGCTCGGAGTCGAGTTGGGAGACGGCCTCGTCGATCAGCGTGGAGTCGACGCCCTTGGTGCGCAGTTCCCGAGCGAGCGCACGCCGGGCGAGCCCTCTGCCGTGGTGGCGGGACTCCACCCAGGCGTCCGCGAACGCACTGTCGTTGATGAGGCCGACCTCTTCGAACCGTGAGAGCACCTCCTCGGCGGCGTCGTCCGGGATCTGCCGCTTGCGCAGGGCGTCGGCGAGTTGCTTACGGGTCCGTGGGGTCCCGGTGAGCAGGCGCAGGCAGATCGCCCGGGCCCGCTCGACCGGGTCCCCCGGAGGTGCCTCCTGCTCGGCCCTCGACGAGGAGAGGGCACCTCCGTCCTCGGTTTCGGCCGCCGCGTCACCGAAGCCACGCCGACGACGACCGCGCCTGCCGCGCGGCCCGCCGTCACGCGAGCCGCCTCCGGGTGAGCCGCCCCCGTGCAGCCCGGTGTCATCCCCGTCTCCGTACAGCCGGTCGCCCTCGGGTGGGGTGTCCCCGAAGCCGTCCACCTCGTCCACGGCTGAGCCCGGGTCGCCTCCGGTGCCCCTCCCCCGTGGGGCACCGGAGGCGGCGTACTCGTACTCCGCCCAGTCGGTTCGCCGTGTCACAGGTCAGCTCTTGGCTGCGGCGGCCTTGGACTTGGCGGTCTTGGCCGGTGCCGGGGCCGGGACAGCCGGTGCCGCGTCGGCCGGTGCGGAGGCCGCGGCGTCCGTGCCCGGCTCGGCGGCGGGCTCCTCGGGGCGCACGCCGACGCCCAGCTTCTCCTTGATCTTCTTCTCGATCTCGTTGGCCAGGTCGGGGTTGTCCTTGAGGAAGTTGCGCGCGTTCTCCTTGCCCTGGCCGAGCTGGTCGCCCTCGTACGTGTACCAGGCGCCGGCCTTGCGGACGAAGCCGTGCTCCACGCCCATGTCGATCAGACCGCCCTCGCGGCTGATGCCGTGGCCGTAGAGGATGTCGAACTCGGCCTGCTTGAAGGGCGGCGCGACCTTGTTCTTGACGACCTTGCAGCGGGTGCGGTTGCCGACCGCGTCCGTGCCGTCCTTCAGGGTCTCGATGCGGCGGATGTCGATGCGCACCGAGGCGTAGAACTTCAGCGCCCGGCCACCGGTCGTGGTCTCGGGGGAGCCGAACATCACGCCGATCTTCTCGCGGAGCTGGTTGATGAAGATGGCGGTGGTCTTGGACTGGTTGAGCGCGCTGGTGATCTTCCGCAGCGCCTGGCTCATCAGGCGGGCCTGCAGACCGACGTGGCTGTCGCCCATCTCGCCCTCGATCTCCGCACGCGGGACGAGCGCGGCGACGGAGTCGATGACGATGAGGTCGAGGGCGCCGGAGCGGACCAGCATGTCCACGATCTCCAGGGCCTGCTCGCCGTTGTCCGGCTGGGAGAGGATGAGGTTGTCGATGTCGACGCCGAGCTTCTTCGCGTACTCGGGGTCGAGTGCGTGCTCCGCGTCGACGAAGGCGACCTGGCCTCCGGCCTTCTGCGCGTTCGCCACCGCGTGCAGGGTCAGGGTGGTCTTACCGGAGGATTCCGGTCCGTAGATCTCTACGACACGGCCGCGGGGCAGACCGCCCACGCCGAGAGCCACGTCCAGGGCGGTGGATCCGGTCGGGATGACCTCGATGGGCTCCTGGGTCCGGTCGCCCATGCGCATGACCGCGCCCTTGCCGAATTGCCGTTCAATCTGTGCGAGCGCGGCATCCAGGGCCTTCTCGCGGTCGGTTCCTGCCATGGGTTCCACCCGATTTGCTTGAGTCGATCGCTTCACGTCAAAGACGCTAACGCCTGCCACTGACAACGCGCCCCGACGCACGTCCGGCCTGTGGATAACTCGGGCATTTCTCTACCCAAAGCATGTCGAAATGCCCTTCATTGAGCCTCGCCGGTCCCTCCATGAGAATGGATGTTCGATTTTGGTGTCAAGCGCACCACGCGGCACATCCGGAACCGAGCAGGTGCCGTACGTTCCGTGTCCCGGCGCCTGTTGTGGCCTTCCCCCGAAGGGCGGTCCCACGCCTCGGGCAGGCTGCCGCCCGAGGCGTGGGCGCCCTGATCAGATCGCCGGCGGCGAGGTCAGGAGGAGTCCTGCCCGGGGCCCCGGCCCTCCGGCCGCTCCGCCTCGCGGCGCCGTTCCCACAGTCGCCGTGCACGCGCGAGCAGACCCGGCCCCTCTCCCCGCCACCGGTGGCCGTGCACCCGGGGGTCGTCCGTGACGTCGTAACGCTTCACGTACGCCCCGAGGAAGGCCTGGAGCGTGGCGATGGCGGGGATGGCGATCAGTGCGCCGACGGCGCCGAGGAGGGCGGTGCCGGCGATGACCGAGCCGAAGGCGACGGCCGGGTGGATGTCGACGGTCTTGGAGGTCAGCTTGGGCTGCAGCACGTAGTTCTCGAACTGCTGGTAGATCACGACGAAGACCAGCACCCACAGCGCGTACCAGGGGTCCACCGTGAAGGCGATCAGCATGGGCAGGGCGCCCGCCAGGTACGTGCCGATGGTGGGGATGAACTGCGACACCAGGCCCACCCACACGGCGAGCACGGGTGCGTAGGGCACGTCCAGGGCCTGCAGCAGGATGAAGTGCGCCACGCCGGAGATCAGCGCCATCAGGCCGCGGGAGTAGATGTAGCCGCCGGTCTTGTTCACGGCGATCTCCCACGCGCGCAGCACCTCCGCCTGGCGGGCGGGCGGCAGGACCGAGCAGATCGCGCGGCGCAGTCGCGGGCCGTCCGCGGCGAAGTAGAACGAGAACAGGGCGATGGTGAGCAGCTGGAAGAGGCCGCCGATGACCTGGGCCGACACGTCCAGGACGCCGGTGGCGCTGTTCTGGACGTAGTTGCGCAGCCAGCCGGAGCGGAGCAGGCCCTCCTGGATGTCGACACGCTTCAGGTCGGTCTTGAAGTGCGTGTTGATCCAGTGGATGACGGAGTCGAGGTACTCGGGGAAGCCCTCGATCAGCTTGATGAGCTGATCCGCGAGGACGGAACCGAGCAGGGTGACGAACCCTGCCGACACGATCATCACGCCGATGAAGACGATGAACGCGGCGAACCCTCTGCGCAGGCCGCGCGAGGCCATCCAGCTCACCGCGGGCTCGATGGCGAGCGCCAGGAAGAACGCGATGAGGATGTTGACCAGCAGACCGGTGAGCTGGTGAAAGGCCCAACTGCCCAACTGGAACGCCGCGACGAGGGCGAGCGCGAGCACCATGGCGCGGGGCAGCCAGCGCGGCATGCGGCCGTTCCCCCCGGCCCCGCCGGCCGGGGGGCGGACAGGCGGCGTCGTACCGGAAGCTGAGGACTGCTGGGCTGCCTGGCCGGTCTCGTCAGTGGGTGCCACGGTCCAAGTCTCGCCCACGCCACCGACAGCCGTCTGCCCGGCTGCGATCTTCGTGACCGGTCAGCGCCGTCCGGGGCTCACCGGCAACGGTCAGCGCCTCTCCCGGGGCACGTCCATCACCGAGCAGACCACGTGCCATACCTCCTTGGCGTCCCAGCCGGCCGCCAGTGCCTCGTGCACCGTGCGCCCACCGAGCTCGGACATCACGTGGTCGCGCGCGAAGGTTTCGGCGTAACCAGGACCGAAGTGCTCCGCCATCCGCTGCCAGAAGACCGTCAACCGCATGACTCCAGTATCCCGCCCCTGGGGGTGGGCCTGAGCCGGGACCGCCTGCCGGCGCCGCTTCGCGCCCTACGGTCTGACCCATGGCCGCAACAGGAGCTACCGAACTCACCCCGACGCCCCCGCCGCACAGCCCCGTCACGCGCGCGGAGCGTTTCGTCTGGCTCACCGCGCGCGTGCTCGAGCAGCGCCGCTTCGCCCACCATTTCCGGGGCGCCGCCGCGGATCCGGTGGAGACCGCCCTGGACGCCTACCGCAACGAGGACGGCGGGTACGGCCACGCGCTGGAGCCCGATCTGCGCGGCCCGGTCAGCCAGCCTCTGCACACCGCGCACGCGCTGCGTGTACTGGACGCGGTCGGACGCTGCGCCGGCCAGCGGGTGGAACGCATGTGCCGCTACCTGACGTCCGTCTCGACCACGGACGGCGCCCTCCCGGCGATCCACCCCAGCCAGCGCGGTTATCCCACGGCTCCCTTCGTGACGGTGGTGGACGACCCGCCCAGCGACCTGCTGGCCACCGGGCCGGTGGTGGGCCTGCTGCACCGCAACGAGGTGTGGCACGCCTGGCTCTTCCGGGCCACGGACTTCTGCTGGCGGGCGGTCGAGTCCCTGGAGACGTCGCACCCGTACGAGATCGAGGCAGCTGTGGTCTTCCTGGACTCCGCCCCTGACCGTCCGCGCGCGCAGGCGGCCGCCCACCGTCTCGGCCGCCTGGTCCGCAGGCACCGCCTCGCGGCCCTGGACCCCGACGACCTGGACTCCCATCCGGTCTCTCCCGGCTACGCCCCGGGGGAGCACCATTTCCCGTACGACTACGCGCGGACACCGCGCTCGCTCGCGCGCGCGTGGTTCACGGACGACGAGATGGCCCGGTCCCTGGACCACCTCGCGGCGCAGCAGCAGGAGGACGGTGGCTGGCCGGTCCGGTGGCGCCACTGGGCCCCGGCCCCCGCCCTGGAGGCACGCCCGCTCGTGACGATCGAGGCCCTGCGTGTGCTCAGCGCCTACGGCCGCGTCATCGACTGATCATCCCGCCCCCAGGGCCCGCACCCCCGCGGTCACCAGCACGGCCGCGGCGACGACGAGGAGGAACGGGGCGCGCAGGATCAGCGCCACGGCTGCGGCGGCGAGTCCGGCGGCCCTCGCGTCCAGCACCAGCGTCTGCCCGTCGGCGAAGGTCTGCTGGGCGGTGAGGGCCGCCAGCAACGCGACGGGCAGCAGGGCGGCGAGACGCTTGACCAGGGGCCGCTCCAGGGTCCCTGCGGGCACGAGGAGGCCCACCAGCTTGACGACGTAGCACCCTAGGGCGGTCGCCCCGATCGCGATCCAGACGTTCACCGCGCGTCCCCCCGTCCCTTGCGCCGGCCGTCCGCCCACAGCACCACCGGCGCCGCCAGCGCGGCCAGCAGCACCGGCACTCCGGCGGGCAGCACGGGCAGCAGTCCGAGCCCCAGCAGCACGGCGAGCCCGGCGACGGCCCGCTCGGTGCCGGTCTTGAGCATCGGCGCGAGCAGCGCCAGGAACACCGCCGGCCCGGCGGCGTCCAGGCCCCACGCGTCGGTGTCGCCGATCGCCTCGGCGCCGAGGGCCCCGAGCAGCGTGGTGAGGTTCCACAGGATGTAGAGGCTCAGCCCGGTCACGACGAACCCGAGCCGCGCGGCACGCCGGGTGGGCTGGGCGAGCGCGACGGCGGACGTCTCGTCGATCACCCACTGGGCGGCGAACGGCCGTACCGCGCGCGGGAGGGCCAGCAACTGCGACAGACGCAGGCCGTAGAAGGCGTTCCGCACGCCCAGGAAGAAGGCGCCGGCGGCCGCTGTGAAGGGGCTGCCCCCGGCCGCGATGGCTCCCACGAGGGCGAACTGGGACGCCCCGGTGAACACCAGAAGACTGAGCGCGCACGTCTGCAGCAGCGTGAGTCCGCCGCCGGCCGATGTCACGCCGAAGGCGAAGCCGGAGAGCCCGACGGCCACCCCGACTCCGAGGGCGTCGCGTACGACCGCCCGATCCGTCTTCCCACCGATGTCTGCGTCTTCGAGAACTGTCTGATCTGCCACGCCCCGCACGCTACGGGCGGCGGCTACCCGAGGTCTTGTACGTTCTTGCGCTCCCGCTGGTAGGCCCCGGGAGGCACGCCGACCATCCGGCTGAAGTGCCGGTTGAGATGCGGCTGGTCGGTGAACCCGACGGCCACGGCCGCCTCGGAGGGAGTCGTCCCCGTGTCCAGCAGCCGCCGCGCCCGCCGTACGCGCGCGTCCGTGAGCCACGCGTGGGGCGGCATCCCGTAGGTGTTCCGGAAGGCCCGCAGCAGGGCGAACGGGCTGGTCCCGAGGTCGGCCGCCAGCCGCTCCAGGGTCGGCGGACGCGCCATCCGCTCCTCCAGCACACCACGCGCGCGTGCCGCGATCCGGGCTCCCGCCGTCCGCACCTCCCGCCGTGGCAGGGTGCCGCCGTTCAGCCGCAGCAACCTGGTCACGGCGACCCGCAGGAGTGTGTCCGCGGCCAGCGCGTTGCCCTCGTCGGCGGCCCGCAGCACCTGGTGCACCAGTCCCGCGGCGTAGGGGTCGTCCACCACCGGGCTGACGAATCCCGGCGTACCGCGCAGCCCGGTCGTCTCGGCCGCGATCTCGGCGACCACGTCGGGCGGCGGGTACACGGCCCCGTACCGCCACCCTTCGGGCACCCCGGCCCGTCCGGTGTGCGGCGTATCGGGATTCACCAGTGCGAGAGCCCCGGCTCCCGCGTACTGGTCGCCCCCGCCGTGGTGGAACACCTCCACGCCGTCGGCGATGGCGGCTATCACGAAGTTCTCGTGCGTGTGCCGCACGAACGTCTTGTGCACGTACCGGGCCCGCAGCAGATCGACTCCGGGCAGCTCGTCGTACTGCCAGTGCCGTGCGCGCTCGTCCATATGCCCATTGTCCGCGGCCGTGGACGCCCCGGCGTACCGTTTTCGGCCCGGCGGGGGCCGCGCTCGCGGCGAAACGGCAGGCCACGATGCGTCGGGGCCCCGTTGTCAGTGCCGAGGTGCACGATGGACGCATGCCCAGCGATGCGCAGCGAGCCCTGGACGGCTTCTCCCCCGCGACCCGAGCCTGGTTCACGGGTGCCTTCTCCGCGCCCACCGCGGCCCAGGCCGGTGCGTGGCAGGCCATCCACGAGGGCTCGGACGTGCTGGTCGTGGCCCCCACCGGCTCCGGCAAGACCCTGGCCGCGTTCCTGGCGGCCCTGGACCAGCTGGCCTCGGCCCCTCCCCCGGCCGACCCCAGGAAGCGCTGCCGCGTCCTGTACGTCTCGCCACTGAAGGCCCTGGCGGTGGACGTCGAGCGCAACCTGCGCAGCCCGCTGACGGGCATCCGGCAGGAGTCGGTACGCCTCGGCCTGCCCGAACCCGAGGTCAAGGTGGGCATCCGCTCGGGCGACACCCCCGCCGCCGAGCGCCGCGCCCTGTCGACCCGTCCGCCGGACATCCTGATCACGACCCCGGAATCGCTGTTCCTGATGCTGACGTCGGCCACACGCGACGCACTGGCGGGCGTGGAGACGGTGATCCTCGACGAGGTGCACGCGGTCGCCGGCACCAAGCGCGGCGCCCACCTGGCGCTCTCCCTGGAGCGGCTGGACGGCCTCCTCCCGAAGCCCGCCCGCCGCATCGGCCTCTCCGCGACGGTCCGCCCCGTGGACGAGGTGGCCCGTTTCCTCTCACCCCGCCGCAAGGTGGAGATCGTCCAGCCGGAGTCGGGCAAGGAATTCGACCTGTCCGTGGTCGTCCCGGTCGAGGACCTGGGCGAGCTGGGCGGCTCCCCGGTCGCGGACGGCCAGGAAGGCGCCGAGCGGCCGTCCATCTGGCCGCATGTGGAGGAGCGGATCGCCGACCTCGTCCAGTCCCACCGCTCGACGATCGTCTTCGCGAACTCCCGCCGCCTCGCGGAGCGCCTCTGCAACCGGCTGAACGAGATCGCGTACGAGCGCGCCACGGGCGAGACGCTCGACGAGCACCACTCCCCGGCCGAGCTCATGGGCGGCTCGGGAGCGGCCCAGGGCGCCCCCCAGGTCATCGCCCGCGCCCACCACGGCTCGGTGTCCAAGGAGCAGCGCGCCCTGGTCGAGGAGGACCTCAAGGCGGGCCGCCTGCCCGCGGTCGTGGCCACCTCCAGTCTCGAGCTCGGCATCGACATGGGTGCGGTGGACCTGGTCGTGCAGGTGGAGTCGCCACCCTCGGTCGCCTCCGGCCTGCAGCGCGTCGGCCGGGCGGGGCACCAGGTGGGCGCGGTCTCCACCGGTGTGGTCTTCCCGAAGTACCGGGGCGACCTGGTTCAGGCGGCGGTGGTCACCGAGCGCATGCGCACCGGCTCCATCGAGTCCCTCAAGGTCCCGGCCAATCCCCTGGACGTCCTGGCGCAGCAGGTGGTCGCCATGACGGCCCTGGACACCTGGCAGTTCGACGACCTCCTCGCCGCCGTGCGCCGGGCCGCCCCCTTCGCCTCGCTTCCCGAGTCGGCCTTCACGGCGGTCCTCGACATGCTGGCGGGCCGCTACCCGTCCGACGCGTTCGCGGAGCTGCGTCCGCGCGTGGTGTGGGACCGGGTCACCGGCGAGATCACCGGCCGCCCCGGCGCGCAGCGCCTCGCCGTCACCTCCGGCGGCACGATCCCCGACCGCGGTCTCTTCGGCGTCTTCCTCGCGGGCAGCGATCCCAAGAAGGGCGGCGGCCGGGTCGGCGAGCTCGACGAGGAGATGGTCTACGAGTCCCGCGTCGGTGACGTCTTCACTCTGGGCACCAGCTCCTGGCGCATCGAGGACATCACCCGTGACCGTGTCCTGGTCTCCCCCGCCCCGGGCGTGCCGGGCAGGCTGCCCTTCTGGAAGGGCGACCAGCTGGGCCGCCCGCTGGAACTGGGCCGGGCGGTGGGCGCGTTCCTGCGCGAGGTCGGATCGCTGCCCGAGGACGACGCCCGCCTCCGGCTCCTCGCCGCCGGGCTGGACGCGTGGGCGGCGGACAACGTGCTGTCGTACCTGGACGAGCAGCGCGAGGCCTGCGGTCACATCCCGGACGACCGGACGATCGTCGTGGAGCGCTTCCGCGACGAGCTCGGCGACTGGCGCGTGGTCGTGCACTCCCCCTTCGGCGCCCAGGTGCACGCCCCCTGGGCGCTCGCGCTCGGCGCCAAGCTCTCCGAGCGGTACGGCATGGACGCGCAGGTCATGCACGCCGACGACGGCATCGTGCTGCGCCTGCCGGACGCCGACCTCATGGGCCTGGACCTGCTGGACCAGGAGCCGGTGAAGATGGGCCGGGAGTACGACGCCGAGCAGGCCCCCGTGGGCGCGGCGGACGTCGTCTTCGACAAGGGCGAGGTCGACCAGGTCGTCACCGACCAGGTGGGCAGCTCGGCCCTGTTCGCCTCCCGCTTTCGCGAGTGCGCCGCCCGCGCGCTGCTGCTGCCGCGCCGCAACCCGGGCAAGCGCACCCCGCTGTGGCAGCAGCGGCAGCGCGCCTCCCAGCTGTTGCAGGTGGCGAGCGAGTTCGGCTCGTTCCCGATCGTTCTGGAGGCGGTCCGCGAGTGCCTCCAGGACGTCTTCGACGTGCCCGGCCTCGTCGAGCTGATGGGCGACCTGGAGTCCCGCAAGGTGCGCCTGGTCGAGGTCACCACCGCCGAACCGTCCCCCTTCGCGCGCTCGCTCCTCTTCGGCTACGTCGCCCAGTTCCTGTACGAGGGTGACTCCCCGCTGGCCGAGCGCCGCGCCGCCGCCCTGTCGCTGGACTCGCGGCTGCTGGCCGAGCTGCTGGGCCAGGCGGAGCTGCGCGAGCTGCTCGACGCGGAGGTGCTGACCGAGCTGGAGCGGGAGCTCCAGTGGCTCACCGAGGACCGCCGCGTCAAGGACGCCGAGGGCGTCGCGGACCTCCTGCGCATGCTCGGCCCGCTCACGGAGGCGGAGCTCGCCGAGCGGGGCGCCGAGCCGCAGTGGGCGCAGGAGCTCGCCGGCGCCCGCCGCGCCATCCGGGTCCGGATCGCCGGCGCGGACCACTGGGCGGCGATCGAGGACGCGGGCCGCCTGCGCGACGCGCTGGGCACAGCCCTGCCGGTCGGCGTCCCGGAAGCCTTCACGGAGCCCGTCAAGGATCCGCTCGGCGACCTGCTCGCGCGCTACGCCCGCACCCACGGCCCGTTCACCTCGGCCACGGCCGCCGCGCGCTTCGGACTGGGCGTCGCCGTCACCGAGGGCGCCCTCCAGCGGCTCGCGGCGGCGGGCCGGGTCGTCCAGGGCGAGTTCCACCCGTCCGGGATCGGCCAGGAGTGGTGCGACGCGGCTGTGCTGCGCCGGTTGCGCCGCCGCTCCCTGGCGGCCCTGCGGCACGAGCTGGAGCCGGTGCCACCGGCCGCGCTGGCCCAGTTCCTCCCTCAGTGGCAGCACATCGGCAAGGGGCACTCCCTGCGCGGCATCGACGGGCTGGTCCGGGCCATCGAGCAGGTCCAGGGCGCGTCCGTGCCGGCCTCCGCCCTGGAGAAGCTGGTGCTGCCCTCCCGTGTCGTGAACTACACCCCGGCCATGCTGGACGAGCTGACCGCGGCCGGAGAGGTGGTCTGGGCCGGGGCGGGCTCCCTCCCCGGCAAGGACGGCTGGGTCTCCCTGTATCTGGCGGACGCGGCCCCCCTGCTCCTGCCGCCCCCGCACCCCCTGGAGCTGACCGCCCTGCACCAGTCCGTCCTGGACACCCTCTCCGGCGGCTACGGCCTGTTCTTCCGCCAGATCGCCGACCAGGTCCGCGCCACCACCCACCCCAAGGCCGGCGATCCCCAACTGGCCGACGCCCTCTGGGACCTCGCCTGGTCCGGCCGGCTGACGAACGACACCCTCACCCCGATGCGCTCCCTGCTCGGCTCGGGCCGCACCGCCGGCTCCACGGCCCACCGCGCCAAGCGCTCCGTCCCCCGCGGGCGCTACGGCTCCCTGACGGCTGCGGCCCGGACCTCGTCCCGCTCCGGCCCGCCGACGGTGGCCGGGCGCTGGTCGCTGCTCCCGGCCCACGAACCGGACCCCACCGTTCGGGCCCACGCGCTCGCCCGCACGCTCCTCGACCGGCACGGAGTGGTCACCAGGGGCGCGGTCTCGGCGGAGGGCGTCGAGGGCGGCTTCTCGGCTACGTACCGCGTCCTGTCCGTCTTCGAGGAGAGCGGCCAGGCCCGCCGCGGCTATGTGGTGGAGGGCCTCGGCGCCGCGCAGTTCGCGATGGACGGCGCGGTGGACCGCCTGCGCGCCGTGTCGAACGCCCGCGACCGCGGCGCGGACCTGCCCGGCCCGCCTCCCGGCCCCGCACCCGACCCGTTCCCCGCCCATGACTTCGCCGCCCCGGACGACGCGGCCCCGTCCCTCGGCCACGGCGACGACCCCGGCCCCGGCCCCGGCCCCGACGGGTTCCCTGACCTGTCCCCGTCGTACGACATCCCGAAGCCGTCCCCGGACGAGTGGATCTCGCCCCGCGACTACGCCCCGCAGGCCTCCCCGCCCTGGCAGAACGGCGGTCGCGCCGGGTACGACCAGGGCTTCGCGGGCCGCCGTGCCCGCCCCGACGGCGCTTCCCGGGCCGTCGTCCTCGCCGCCGCCGACCCGGCGAACGCGTACGGCGCCGCCCTGCCCTGGCCCGAACCCCCGAGCGGCGCCGGGCACAAGCCAGGCCGTAAAGCGGGCTCACTCGTGGTCCTGGTCGACGGTGAGCTGACGCTCTACATGGAGCGCGGTGGAAAGACCCTGCTGGCCTGGCCCGCCGAGCCGGACGGCGATCCCGCCGACGACCCCCGGCTGCACGGCGCCGCGGAGGCCCTCGCCGCGGCAGCCCGCGCGGGTTCGCTCGGCACGGTCACGGTCGAGCGCGTCAACGGCGCCCAGGCCCTCACCTCCCCCCTCGGCACCCTCCTGGAAGGAGCAGGATTCATCGCGACCCCCCGAGGACTGCGCCTGCGTGCGTGACGGCCGGCCACCCGCAGCAGCCCCGGCCGAGCGTGCGGCGTTCGTGCCACCCTTGACCCATGCCCGAAGGTGACACGGTCTGGCAGGCCGCGAGGCGGTTGGACGACGCCCTCGCGGGCAGGGTGCTGACCCGCAGCGACCTCAGGGTGCCCCGCTTCGCCACGGCCGATCTCACGGGCCGCGCGGTCCTGGACGTCACCGCGCGCGGCAAGCATCTCCTCACGCGCATCGAGGGCGGCCTGACCCTCCACTCCCACCTGCGGATGGACGGCTCCTGGAAGGTGTACGGGAACGGCCAGCGCTGGAGCGGCGGTCCCGGCCATCAGATCCGCGCGATCCTCGGCAACACCGACCGCACCGCCGTCGGCTACCGCCTGCCCGTCCTCGAACTCCTGCGCACGGCCGACGAGCACCGCGCGGTCGGCCATCTCGGCCCCGACCTCCTCGGCCCGGACTGGGACCCCGACCAGGCCCTCGCCAACATCCTCCAGGATCCCGCACGTGAACTCGGCGAGGCCCTGCTCGACCAGCGCAACCTCGCGGGCATCGGCAATGTGTACAAGAGCGAGCTCTGCTTCCTGCTCGGGGTCACGCCCTGGCTCCCGGCCGGTGCACTGCCCGCCGACCGGGCCGAGAAGCTGCCCGCGCTCGCGAAGAAGCTGCTGGAGGCCAACCGCGACCGCCCGATCCGCAGCACGACGGGCCGCCGCGGCCAGGACCTCTTCGTCTACGGCCGCGCTCCACGCCCCTGCCTCCGGTGCCGCACGTCGATCCGCATGGCGGACCAGGGCGACGGCTCCCGCGAACGCCCGACCTACTGGTGCCCCACCTGCCAGCCGGGCCCAGCCCCGGCCACCACCAGGCGCCGCAGCACTAATTGACGAGCCGTCAGAAATGCTCGTACGGTCCCTGTATGCCCGTCACGGCGTACGACCTCACCGGCCGCACCGCGTTCGTCACCGGCGCGGCGAGCGGCATCGGCCGCGCCTCGGCTCTCCTGCTCGCCGAGGCGGGCGCGACGGTGCACTGCGCCGACCGTGACGCCGGGGGCCTGCGTGAGACGGCGACCCTGATCGAGAACAGCGGCGGGACCGCCCGCACCCACACTCTCGACGTCACCGACCGGCTCCAGCTGAAGCAGGCCCTCACCTCGTGCGAGCGCCTGGACGCCCTGGCCGCGGTCGCCGGGATCATGCACAGCAGCCCGGTGCTGGAGACCAGGGACGAGGACCTCGACCGCGTGCTGGCCGTGAACTTCAAGGGTGTCCTGTACGCCTGCCAGGAGGCGGCCCGCCTGATGATCGCCCACGGCACCCGGGGCAGCATCGTCACCATGGCCTCGGGCGCCGTCGACACCGGCGGCCCCGGACTGCTCTGCTACGGCGCGGCGAAGGCGGCGGTGGTGCAGCTAACGAAGACCCTCGCGACGGAGGTGGGCCGGCACGGCATCCGCGTCAACGCGGTCGCTCCGGGCTGGATCCGGACGCCGATGACCGACCGCCGCGACAGTGCGTCCCAGGCGCGCACGGAGTCCGTCATGGCCCGCATGTCACCCCTGGGCCGTGTGGGCGAGCCCGAGGACATCGCCCACGCGGTCCTCCACCTGGCCTCCGACGCCTCGGCCTTCACCACGGGCCAGATCCTCCGCCCGAACGGGGGCGTGGCGATGCCGTGGTGAGACGCCCCCGTCCATCGGCCTCGACGCCTCCCCCGACCTACCGGCGTCCCCGGCGCCCCGGCGAGGGCGTGGCCATGCCGCCGCGAGACGCCCCCCACCCATCACCCCCTATACCTCCCCGACTCCACCCCCGTCGCACCCTTACCCCCGGCCGTCCAGATCCTCCGCAGCCGCCCCGCCCCCACGACCCCCCGCGCCTGCCGCTTGGGCACGCAGTGCACCGGCAGCACGCTCAGGCCCCACCCGCCGGCCGCGACCGCTGCCTCCAGCACCCCCGCCTCCGGCACGGCCACCAGCCGGAGCACCGCCCACCACCACAGCACCCCCAGCCCGAGCGCGGCCCCGCGAACCCCCCAGCGCCGGCTCCCCCAGCCCGCTATCCCCGCCACGGCCGCCACCTCCGGCCCGACGCTATGCCGCTGGCCGGATCGGGCGGCAGGGCGCACCGCAGGCACACGGAGGCACCACGCACCCCGGTGGGGCCGCGCACCTCACTCAAGCGGCGCACGCGCAGACCGACCGCGCCGCACCGGCCCCCGAACCGAGCGGCGCCAAAAGTCCCAGCGGACCCACGAAACCCACGGCATCCATCAAGCTCACGACGCCCACCAGGCTCACGGGATTCACCAGGCTCCTGAAGCCCAGGAGGCTCACCGGATTCACCCGGCTCGTGAGACTCACCGGGCTCAGCAGGCCCACCCGGCCCGTTGCCCGTTCCCGCGCCCGCTGCCGTCACCCGTTCTCGGCCTGGAACATCCAATGATGCTTCTCCAGGTCCGCCGTGATCCCGATGAAGATGTCCTGGCTCACCGGATCCGGCTCGCCGGTGCTCTCGACCCGCTCCCGCATCCTCGCGATCACCGCTCCCAGCGCTTCGACCAGGGTTCCCACGGCGGTCGTGTCGTCCACCCAGCCCTCGGGTGTCACCCCGATCCCGCTGCCGACGGCCACCGTCGCGGCACGCCCGTCGGGAGAGATGCCGAGGGCCGCGGCCCGTTCGGCCACGGTGTCGGAGTACCTCCGGGCAGTGTCGACGACTTCGTCGAGCTGGAGGTGCACGGAACGGAAGCGCGGCCCCACCACGTTCCAATGAATCTGCTTCGCCACGAGGGCGAGATCCACCAGATCGACGAGGGCACCTTGCAGCGCCTCGGACACGGTCTTCAGGCTCGCGTCCGACAACGGGCTCTTCACGACGTACATCCGCACCTCCGAGGACTGCCCCCGCCATCCCCTCAACGATGACCGCCGCACGCCACACCGGCAAACGCACACACATCAGACACGGCACCGCGGGACGGCTCAGCCGGGCCCACACAAGCGAAAACCCCGGGCGACACCCCTCCGGATCTCCCGGAGCGGCCCGGCCGGGGCCTCACCACTTCTCAGCGCTTGGTCGGCGCCGTTCCTCTCATGCCGCGCGGGTGCGGAACCTCACGCGGCGACGACGTCCACTGCTTCGGCGGGCGCCTTGATGGTCACCCGTTCCGGTGGCACACCGGTCACCGAGACGGAACCCAGCATCGAGCGAACCGGCGTGGGAACAGGCTCGCTGGGGGTGGCCGCAGCAGACTGGGCCAGCTCGGCGAGGGCGAGCTCGTCGCTCACTTCCCGCATGAGCTCGGACATCCGTACGTCCAGCGCGTCGCAGATCGCGGAGAGCAGCTCGGAGGAAGCCTCCTTCTGCCCCCGCTCCACCTCGGAGAGATAGCCGAGTGAGACTCGGGCGGACGAGGAGACTTCGCGCAGAGTACGGCCCTGGCGCTGGCGCTGCCGACGCAGCACGTCACCCAGCAGGCGACGGAGCAGAATCATCGGTGGCTCCCTCCTCGGACCGCGTAGCCGCATCCATTACGCCCCACCGTACCGCCTTGCGCCGCGGCCGTGCGGGGAGCGATGTCGTGTTCACTCAGGGCTGCAAACATCAAAACCCCCCGTTCCGTTCCGTATCCTGTGCCCGCTCATTCCCAGTCTGTTCGCCCGCAAGCCCCTTCAGGAGCAGTGCGAGTACGCTCCGTACACTCTCTCTACGAATTTCCGCGCGGCCGCCGTTCAACCGCAGAGCCTCCACTTTTCCGCCGCCGGCAGAACCCGGATCCGCCGCAACGGGACCGTCCACGGCGACGAAGACCGTACCGACGGGCTGCCCGTCCTGCGGATCGGGGCCGGCGACACCGGTGGTCGCGATGCCCCAGTCGGTGCCGAGCGCCTTGCGCACGCCGGCCGCCATCTGCGCTGCGACCTGCGGATCCACCGCTCCCTGGGTCGCCAGCAGGGCGGCGTCGACATCGAGCAGGTCGTGCTTCAGCTCGGTGGCGTAAGCGGTCACGGAGCCCCGGAAGACCTTGGATGCCCCCGGTACCGACGTGATCTCCGCCGCAACGAGGCCACCGGTCAGCGACTCCGCGACGGCGAGCGTCTCGCCTTTCACCGTCAGTAGTCGCACCACGTCGGTAGCCGTGGAACTCACGCTTCCTTCTCCTCCAACGCGGCCTTGCGCTCGGCGATTCCCTGCCTGCGCAAGACAATGGCCTGTTTCACATAGTCGAGTCCGGTCACCACGGTCAGCACGACCGCCGCGGCCATCACCCACCACCTCAGGGTCGCCAGCCACCCCGTCAGCGGCAGGACGTACATGCCCACGGCCACGCCCTGGGTGAGCGTCTTCAGCTTGCCTCCGCGACTGGCGGGGATGACGCCGTACCGGATGACCAGGAAACGCAGCAGGGTGATACCGAGTTCCCTGCCGAGGATGACGCCGGTCACCCACCAGGGCAGGTCGCCGAGCGCGGAGAGACAGATCAGCGCCGCACCCATGATCGCCTTGTCGGCGATGGGGTCGGCGATCTTTCCGAAGTCCGTGACCAGGTTGTACGTGCGCGCCAGATGACCGTCGAACAGGTCGGTGATCATGGCGATCGCGAAGGCGGCCCAGGCGAAGGCCCGCCACGCCGGGTCGTAGCCGCCGTCGGCGAGCATCAGCGCGACGAAGGCCGGTACGAGCAGCAGCCGGAGCATGGTCAGGAGGTTGGCGATGTTCCAGACGCTCGCCTCGTTGACGGCCGCGGCAGCGATCTTCTTGCCCCGTGGGGTCTTCCCCTCCCCCTGGGCGTCGCCGTCGGCGTCCTCACCCACGACGGCCTCACCGACACCGGATCCCACGAGGGCGTCACCGACACCAGGCCCCACACCGGTAGCCCCGCCGGGCCCCGCCTCTGGACCGGGCCCTGAACCGGTAGCCCGACCGTGCCCCGCGTCGTCCGCCGCAGCACGCCCCGCACCGGACGCCGCGCCCTCGGCCGCCCGCGCGGCCGCGGCTCCGGGGGCCTTGCCCGAGGCCGTCGAAGCCGTAGCGGCCGCACCGGCCGCGGCCCTCCTCGCGCCGGAGGCGCCTCCCGCCGCGGATGCCGGGACACCGGTCATCTGCCCGCCTCCTCACTCCACGCAGGCGAGGTGAGCGAGCCCTGCAGCGGCTCGGCCACCAAGTCGACACCTTCCGTACCGACCACCTTCGCCTCGACCATACGGCCGATACGCAGACCCGCGCCGCTCGTGAGCAGCACCTGGCCGTCCGTCTCGGGCGCCTGGTGTTCGGCGCGGCCGTACACACCGTCCTCGTCGACGGACTCGACGAGGACGCGCACGGTCTGGCCGACCCGGTCCTCGGCCCGCTGCGAGACGAGCTCCTCCGCCAGGCGCGAGATGCGGGCCAGCCGCTCGGCGACGACGTCCTCGTCGAGCTTGGTGTCGTAGGTCGCGGCCTCGGTGCCCTCCTCGTCGGAGTAGCCGAAGACACCGATGGCGTCCAGCCGCGCCCCGTTCAGGAACCGCTCCAGCTCGGCGAGGTCGGCCTCGCTCTCGCCGGGGAAGCCGACGATGAAGTTCGAGCGGACACCGGCCTCGGGCGCCTTGCTCCGGATGGTGTCGAGGAGCTCCAGGAAACGGTCGGTGTCGCCGAAGCGGCGCATCGCGCGCAGCACGCCGGGCGCGGAGTGCTGGAAGGACAGGTCGAAGTAGGGCGCGATCTTCGGGGTCGAGGTCAGCACGTCGATGAGGCCGGGCCGCATCTCGGCGGGCTGGAGGTAGCTGACGCGGACACGCTCGATGCCGTCGACCTCGGCCAGCTCGGGCAGCAGCGACTCCAGCAGGCGGATGTCGCCGAGGTCCTTGCCGTAGGAGGTGTTGTTCTCGGAGACCAGCATGATCTCCTTCACGCCCTGCTCGGCCAGCCAGCGCGTCTCGTTCAGCACGTCGCTCGGGCGGCGGGAGATGAAGGAGCCGCGGAAGGAGGGGATGGCGCAGAAGGAGCAGCGGCGGTCGCAGCCGGAGGCGAGCTTCACGGAGGCGACCGGGGAGCCGTCCAGGCGGCGGCGCAGGGGGGCACGCGGGCCCGAGGCCGGAGCGAGGCCCTCCGGGAGATCCGCCGGCGCGACGGCGGGCTCGGCCGGGCCGTGTCCCGGCAGGGCGACCGCGGTGGCCGACTCCTGGCGCTCCGCGGGGCTGATCGGCAGCAGTTTGCGCCGGTCGCGCGGGGTGTGGGAGGCGTGGATGCCGCCGTTGAGAATGGTCTGCAGGCGGTCCGAGATGTCCGAGTAGTCGTCGAAGCCGAGCACACCGTCGGCCTCGGGGAGTGCCTCGGCGAGCTCCTTGCCGTACCGCTCGGCCATGCAGCCCACGGCCACGACGGCCTGGGTTCTGCCGTGCCCCTTGAGGTCGTTGGCTTCGAGGAGGGCGTCGACGGAGTCCTTCTTGGCGGCTTCGACGAAGCCGCAGGTGTTCACGACGGCGACGTCCGCGTTCTCGGCGTCCTCCACGAGCTGCCAGCCGTCCGCCTCCAAACGGCCTGCGAGCTCCTCCGAGTCCACCTCGTTACGGGCGCAGCCAAGGGTGACGAGTGCGACGGTACGGCGTTCAGGCATGGGCTCAAGACTACTTCGTCTCGCTGACACCCCACGTCGACGGGGTCGGCCGTTTCCCGGCCAACCCCGTATCAACTGGACCTTTCGGTCTGATCACCCGGCTTCGGGATCGCCCTTCGTGTACGTCAGGCGTTCGACGGACCCCGGCTGGAAGTCCTCCTCGATCTTCTTGCCGTTGACGAAGAGGTCGATCGCGCCGGCGTCCCCGAGGACGAGGTGGACCTTGGAGCTGTCCTGGAAGGTCTTGGTGTCACCCTGCTTGAGAACGCCGTCGAAGATCATCCGGCCGTTGTGGTCCTTGGCGGCGATCCAGCTGCGGCCGTCGGCGGCGGCCACGCGGACGGTCACCTTGTCCTGCGGCGCGGCGGCGATGGCACTGTCCGACGGCTCGGGTTCGGGGTCGGCGGGCTTCTTGGTCTTGGTGGTCGGGGAGGCGGAGTCGCTGGGCGTGGAGCCCTCGGCCACGTTCGCCTCGTTGCCGCTGTCGTCGCCGCCCTGGAACAGCGTGAAGCCGACGAAACCGATCACGGCGACGATCGCGGCGACCATGGCGGCGGTCCAGTTGGGGCCCCGCCGCTCCGGACGGATGCGTTCCGCCTCGAAGAGGGGTGCTGCGGGGGTCGGCGCCGGCCGCCCGCCGTGCTCGTCGCCGTACTGGGCGAGCAGCGGCTCGGGGTCGAGATGGACGGCCTTGGCCAGGGTCCTGA
This sequence comes from Streptomyces sp. NPDC126510, assembly GCF_040302345.1. Classification (NCBI taxonomy): domain Bacteria; kingdom Bacillati; phylum Actinomycetota; class Actinomycetes; order Kitasatosporales; family Streptomycetaceae; genus Streptomyces; species Streptomyces sp. NPDC126510. Next base: position 61,196 of record NZ_JBEORR010000041.1, read on the forward strand.
TGTGCCCACGGGCGTAGACGTCCCCACCACAGGGGGAGAAGTCGTCCGCCTCGATCGCGTGCACGATGTTCATGCGGACCCGGGTGGCGCTACTGACGTCGTCGACGGTCAGCCCGGCGGCGATACGAGCCTGCTGCAGGACATGGCCGATGGAGGGGCGGGCTTCCTCGCGGTCTGCTTCGACGTGCTCGTTTTCGAACGGACGCTCGTCTTCAGGGGAGTTGCCGATGGACACGGGGGCGCCTTTCGAGCGTGTAGCCGCCTGTGCTGGAAGTTCAGTCTAGGGGGGTACCAAAAGGGTGGGGCAACCGGGCGGTGTCACTTTGTACGCCATCGGAATGGCCCGACATTCCGATGGTGGGGTCGCTGTTCGTCGCTTCCCTCAACTTGACGTACACCGTAGGGAAACGGTTGCTCGATGATCCCTCACGGGTGAGTCACGATCCGGACCCGTTTGCCGTAACGCCCACGATCACCGTGTCCCGCCTCCCTAACCTTCAGACTCCCCCCGGATGAGGGCGAGCACGCCATCCAGCTCATCAGGCTTCACAAGAACGTCACGAGCCTTCGAACCCTCGCTCGGTCCGACGATGTTCCGGGACTCCATCAGGTCCATCAGCCGCCCGGCCTTGGCGAAGCCGACGCGCAGCTTGCGCTGGAGCATGGACGTCGACCCGAACTGCGTGGAGACGACCAGTTCGGCCGCCTGGCACAGCAGGTCGAGGTCGTCGCCGATGTCCTCGTCGATCTCCTTCTTCTGCTTGGTGCCCACGACGACGTCGTCCCGGAAGACGGGTGTCATCTGGTCCTTGCAGTGCCGGACGACGCCCGCGATCTCCTCCTCGGTGACGAACGCGCCCTGCATACGGGTGGGCTTGTTGGCCCCCATGGGCAGGAACAGCCCGTCACCCTTGCCGATGAGCTTCTCGGCGCCAGGCTGGTCGAGGATGACCCGCGAGTCGGCCAGCGATGACGTGGCGAACGCCAGCCGTGACGGCACGTTCGCCTTGATCAGGCCGGTGACGACGTCCACCGACGGCCGCTGCGTGGCGAGCACCAGGTGGATGCCGGCGGCGCGCGCGAGCTGCGTGATGCGCACGATCGCGTCCTCGACGTCGCGCGGGGCGACCATCATCAGGTCGGCGAGCTCGTCCACGATGACCAGCAGATACGGGTACGGCTGGAGCTCGCGCTCACTGCCCTCGGGCGGCTTGACCTTGCCCTCGCGCACGGCCTTGTTGAAGTCGTCGATGTGCCGGAAGCCGTAGGCCGCCAGGTCGTCGTAGCGCAGGTCCATCTCGCGCACGACCCACTGGAGCGCCTCGGCGGCCCGCTTGGGGTTGGTGATGATCGGCGTGATCAGGTGCGGGATGCCCTCGTACGCGGTCAGTTCGACCCGCTTGGGGTCGACCAGGATCATCCGCACGTCCTCGGGGGTCGCCCGCATCATCACCGAGGTGATCAGACAGTTGATGCAGGACGACTTGCCGGAGCCGGTGGCGCCGGCGACCAGCATGTGCGGCATCTTCGCCAGCGAGTGCATGACGTACCCGCCCTCGACGTCCTTGCCGAAGGCGACCAGCATCGGGTCGTCGTCCTCGGCGGACTCCGCCAGACGGAGTACATCGCCGAGGTTGACCATCTCGCGGTCGGTGTTGGGGATCTCGATGCCGACCGCGGACTTGCCGGGGATGGGACTGATGATCCGCACGTCCGGGCTGGCGACGGCGTAGGCGATGTTCTTCGTCAGCGCGGTGATCCGCTCGACCTTCACGGCGGGGCCGAGCTCGACCTCGTAGCGCGTGACCGTCGGACCGCGGGTGAAGCCGGTGACGCTGGCGTCCACCTTGAACTCGGTGAAGACCGTCGTCAGCGACTCGACGATGAGGTCGTTGGCGGCGCTGCGCGCCTTGCCCGGGCCGCCGCGCTCCAGCAGGTCCAGCGACGGCAGGGAGTACGTGATGTCGCCGGAGAGCTGGAGCTGCTCCGCGCGCGGAGGCAGGTCGCGCGGTTCGGAGGGCGGCGCTTTGGTGAGGTCGCGGACGCCCGCCCTGGGCTTCTGCGGCTCGGGCTGGTCCTGCTCGGGCCTGCCGCCCTTCTTGAGCTTGTCCCGCTGCTTGAGCTCGTCGTGCTGCGGTCGGGCCGGCGGGACGGGCGTCGGTGTGGTCGCCTCCTGGTCCCCCACCCGTACGCCCTGGGTGAGGTCGGCGACGACCGGCGAGGGCGGCATGCCGTGCAGCACGGCACCGTCGAGGGCGGCGGCGGCCGCCGCGGCGACGTCCACGGCGTCCCTGGGCCGGTCCATGTCGGGCTGCGGCACGGCCGAGCGGCGCGGGCGGCCCCGGCGCCGCGTGAGCGCCTCCTGCTCGGCACTGTCGGGGTCGTACGCCTCGGGCGCCGGCGTCCGCCTGCCGCGCGGGCGCGCGGGCAGCGCCTCGCGCCACTGCTCCTCGTAGCGCTCGTCGTCCTCGGCGAAACCGAACTCGTCCTCGGCCGGGTCGCGGACGATCCCGAGACGTACCCCGAGCAGCCGCAGCCGCTGCGGGATGGCGTTGACCGGGGTGGCCGTGACGACCAGCAGCCCGAAGACCGTCAGCAGCACCAGCAGCGGCACGGCGAGCACATCGCCCATGGCGTACGACAGCGGAGTCGCCACGGCCCAGCCGATGAGACCGCCGGCGTCCCTTATGGCCTGCATGCCGTCGCCGCGCGCGGGCGAGCCGCACGCGACGTGGACCTGGCCGAGCACGCCGATCACGAGCGCGGACAGGCCGATGACGATCCGTCCGTTCGCCTCGGGCTTCTCCGGGTGGCGGATGAACCGCACGGCGACGACGGCGAGCAGTATCGGCACGAGCAGGTCAAGGCGGCCGAAGGCGCCCGTCACGAGGATCTCGACCAGGTCGCCCACGGGGCCCTTGAGGTCGGCCCAGGTGCCCGCGGCGACGATCAGCGCGATGCCGAGCAGCAGCAGGGCGACACCGTCCTTGCGGTGGGCCGGGTCGAGGTTCTTGGCACCCTGCCCTATGCCCCGGAACACGGCGCCGACGGCGTGCGCCACGCCGAGCCAGACGGCGCGCACGAGTCGGTAGATGCCACCGGTGGGGCTGGGGGCCGGTCTGGGCACGACCTTCTTGGCCGCGGCCTTCCGGGCGGGCGCCTTCCTCGCGGGAGCCTTCTTGGCGGCGGCCTTCTTCGCCGGAGCCTTCGCGACCGCCTTCTTCGCGGACGGCGGCTTCTTGGCTGCGGAGGGACGTGAGGCCATGGGTGTGAGGTTACCGGGAGAGACGACGGGGGACACGCGCGTCCACGGCTTCACCCGTTCGTGTCGCTTCAGGAGAGGCGCGAAACTGACGCGCGGTCACGGCGGGCAATCCCGCCTGCGCGCGCGTCAGTTCTGCGAGGACACCGAGGAGGTGCTCCCGGTGCCCGGCTCCAGCGCGTCCAGCGCCCGCCGCAACCCCGTGAGCTTGCGCTCCAGATGAGCCGCCGTGGCCACCGCGGCGGCGTCCGTCGACTCGTCGTTGAGCTGCTTGGTCAGCGCTTCGGCCTGCTCCTCGACGGCCGCGAGCCGCGCGGAGAGCTCCGCGAGCAGACCGGCCGGCTCCTTGGCCTCGCCGCCCGCTTCCTTGCCGTTGCCCTCCAACTGGAGCCGCAACAGGGACGCCTGCTCCCGCAGCTGGCAGTTCTTCATGTACAGCTCGACGAAGACGGAGACCTTCGCGCGCAGCACCCACGGGTCGAACGGCTTGGAGATGTAGTCCACCGCGCCCGCCGCGTAACCCCGGAAGGTGTGGTGCGGGCCGTGGTTGATCGCCGTGAGGAAAATGATCGGGATGTCCCGGGTCCGCTCACGGCGCTTGATGTGCGCCGCGGTCTCGAAGCCGTCCATACCCGGCATCTGGACATCCAGCAGGATGACCGCGAAGTCGTCCGTGAGCAGCGCTTTGAGCGCTTCCTCCCCGGACGATGCCCGCACCAGCGTCTGATCGAGCGCAGAGAGGATCGCCTCCAGCGCCAGCAGATTCTCCGGCCGGTCATCGACCAGGAGGATCTTGGCCTTCTGCACCATGGCCCGCCCTCCTCGCCCCGGCGTGGGGCCTCCCCTGTCCGCAGGACCTGCGACAGCACCGGTGGGTGCCGCCCCAGGGGACGACTCCCTTGCGCCGCCCGTCCTTGTGCCGGTCATCGTAGCCGCACCCCGCCCGTCGCCACACCCTGTCACCGTGATGTCACTGTGCACGTAGCAGAAACGCAGCAGGAGACCTGAAGGTTCCCCAGATCTTGTACTTCTACACGACTATGCGCACACCGAGTCGGCAACTCCGCGTGAACACCGAACCTTCCCGTCATGGTCGCGCAACTGCCCAACGTTCCCCTCATTCCCCTCGCATCCACTGATCCATCACCGCCAGCAGGTGATCGGGGTCGACCGGCTTCGTCACGTAGTCGGAGGCGCCCGACTCGATCGCCTTCTCCCGGTCGCCCTTCATTGCCTTGGCGGTCAGCGCGATGATCGGCAGACCGGCGAACTGCGGCATCCTGCGGATCGCGCTGGTCGTGGCGTACCCGTCCATCTCGGGCATCATGATGTCCATCAGCACGACCGCCACGTCGTCGTGCTGCTCCAGGACCTCGATGCCCTCCCGGCCGTTCTCGGCGTACAGCACGGACAGGCCGTGCTGCTCCAGGACGCTGGTCAGCGCGAAGACGTTGCGGATGTCGTCGTCGACGATCAGGACCTTCTGGCCACCGAACCGGATGCCGCGGCTCGGCTTCGGAGCCGGCTCCTGCTCGGCCGGGGCCCACTGCTCCAGCTGCGCGGGGCGCGGCGGCAGCTCGGGCATCCTGCGCCGCCGCCGGAACAGGGCAGCCGGTCCGTTCTGCGTCTCGCGGTACGACTTCACCTCGGCCGGCGTCTCGACCTCGACGTCCGACAGCTCGTACAGGTCGGTCTTGGACGCCACCAGGTCACCGGCCTCCAGTGCGGGCAGCTGCTGCTGGTAGCCCTGGGGCGGCAGTTCACTGGGGTGCAGCGGCAGATACAGCGTGAACGTCGAGCCGCGGCCCGTCTCGCTCTGTGCGTAGATCTCACCGCCGAGCAGCTGCGCGATCTCCCGCGAGATGGACAGCCCGAGGCCCGTACCGCCGTACTTCCGGCTCGTCGTGCCGTCGGCCTGCTTGAACGCCTCGAAGATCACCCGCATCTTGCTGGAGGCGATGCCGATCCCCGTGTCGGTCACGGAGAACGCGATCAGCTCGGCCTCGGGGTCGGTCAGCGACCCGGTCTCCAGCAGCTGCTCCCGGATCCGCTGCGGCACGTCGTCCCGCGCCGGCCTGATGACCAGCTCCACCGACCCGGAGTCGGTGAACTTCACCGCGTTCGACAGCAGGTTGCGCAACACCTGCAGCAGCCGCTGCTCGTCGGTGTGCAGCGTCGCGGGCAGCTCCGGCGAGACCCGCACCGACAGGTCCAGGCCCTTCTCCGCGGTCAGCGGCCGGAAGGTGGCCTCCACGTAGTCCACGAGCTGGACGAGCGCGATCCGCGTCGGGGAGACGTCCATCTTGCCCGCCTCGACCTTCGACAGGTCGAGGATGTCGTTGATGAGCTGGAGCAGGTCCGAACCGGCCCCGTGGATCGTCTCGGCGAACTCGACCTGCTTCGGGGAGAGGTTCCCCTCGGCGTTGTCGGCCAGCAGCTTGGCCAGGATCAGCAGCGAGTTCAGCGGCGTACGCAGCTCGTGCGACATGTTCGCGAGGAACTCGCTCTTGTAGCGCATCGACACCGCGAGCTGCTCGGCACGCTCCTCCAGGACCTGCCGCGCCTCCTCGATCTCGGTGTTCTTCACCTCGATGTCGCGGTTCTGCTGGGCCAGCAGCTCGGCCTTCTCCTCCAGTTCGGCGTTGGACGCCTGGAGGGCCTTCTGCCGCTGTTCCAACTCGGCCGAGCGCTCACGCAGTTGCTCGGTCAGCTCCTGCGACTGCGCCAGCAGCAGCTCGGTCTTGGTGTTGACGGAGATGGTGTTGACGCTGGTCGCGATCATCTCCGCGATCTGGTTGAGGAAATCCTTCTGGATCTGTGTGAACGGCGTGAAGGAGGCCAGCTCGATGACGCCGAGCACGCTGCCCTCGAACAGCACCGGCAACACGATCACCTGCGCGGGCGGCGCCTCGCCGAGCCCCGAGGAGATCTTCAGATAGCCGCTCGGCGCGTTCTCCACGAGGATCGTGCGCTTCTCCTCGGCAGCCGTCCCGACCAGTGCCTCACCGGGCTGGAACGACGTCGGCATGGAGCCCATCGAGTAGCCGTAACTGCCGAGCATGCGCAGCTCGTACTGATCCTCGTCCGTGGCGCTCATGTCCTCGCCGTCGACGAGCGGCATCGCCACGAAGAACGCCCCGTGCTGCGCGGAGACGACCGGGGTCAGCTCGCTCATGATCAGCGACGCCACGTCCTCCAGGTCGCGGCGGCCCTGCATCAGCGCGGAGATCCGAGCCAGGTTGCCCTTCAGCCAGTCCTGCTCCTTGTTGGCGATCGTGGTGTCGCGCAGGTTGGCGATCATCTTGTTGATGTAGTCCTGGAGCTCCTGGATCTCCCCGGACGCGTCCACGTCGATCTTCAGGTTCAGATCACCGCGGGTCACCGCGGTCGCCACGCGCGCGATGGCACGCACCTGCCGGGTCAGGTTCCCGGCCATCTCGTTCACGGACTCGGTCAGATCCCGCCAGGTGCCGTCCACGTCCCGCACGCGCGCCTGGCCGCCGAGCTGCCCTTCCGTGCCCACCTCGCGGGCGACCCGGGTGACCTCCTCCGCGAAAGACGACAGCTGGTCGACCATCGTGTTGATGGTCGTCTTCAGCTCCAGGATCTCGCCGCGCGCGTCGATGTCGATCTTCTTCGTCAGGTCACCCTTGGCGATGGCCGTGGTCACCATGGCGATGTTGCGCACCTGACCGGTCAGGTTGGACGCCATCTGGTTCACGGACTCGGTGAGGTCCTTCCACGTACCGGCCACACCGGGTACGTGCGCCTGGCCGCCCAGGATGCCGTCCGTGCCCACCTCACGGGCCACCTTGGTGACCTGCTCGGCGAACGAGCTCAGCGTCTTCACCATCGTGTTGATGGTGTCGGCGAGCTGCGCCACCTCACCACGCGCCTCGATGGTCACCTGCCGTGTCAGGTCACCGTTGGCGACCGCCGCGGAGACCTGGGAAATGTTCCGCACCTGAGTGGTGAGGTTCTTCGCCATCAGGTTGACGTTGTCGCTCAGGTCCTTCCAGATGCCCGTGACACCCGGCACGTGCGCCTGGCCGCCCAGGATGCCCTCGGTGCCCACCTCACGGGCCACCCGGGTCACCTGCTCGGCGAAGGAGGACAGCTGGTCCACCATCGTGTTGACGGTCGTGACCAGCTCGAGGATCTCGCCCTTGGCGTCGACGGTGATCTTCTTCGACAGATCGCCCCGGGCCACCGCCGTCGTGACCTCGGCGATGTTGCGCACCTGGATGGTCAGGTTGTTGGCCATGCCGTTCACCGACTGGGTGAGGTCCTTCCAGGTGCCGGAGACGCCCTGCACCTCGGCCTGGCCGCCCAGGATGCCCTCGGTGCCCACCTCACGGGCCACACGCGTGACCTCTTCGGCGAACGACGACAGCTGGTCCACCATCGTGTTCAGGGTGTTCTTCAGCTCCAGGATCTCCCCGCGCGCGTCCACGGTGATCTTCTGGGACAGGTCACCCCGGGCCACGGCCGTGGCCACCTGGGCGATGTTGCGCACCTGGCCGGTCAGGTTGGACGCCATGCCGTTCACTGAGTCCGTCAGGTCACGCCACACACCGGCCACGCCCGGCACCTGCGCCTGACCGCCCAGCCGGCCGTCCGTACCCACCTCACGCGCGACCCGGGTCACCTGGTCGGCGAAGGCCGAGAGCTGGTCGACCATCGTGTTGATGGTGTTCTTCAGCTCCAGGATCTCCCCGCGCGCGTCCACGTCGATCTTCTGCGACAGATCGCCCCGGGCCACCGCCGTCGTCACCTGCGCGATGTTGCGCACCTGGGAGGTGAGGTTCCCGGCCATCGAGTTGACGGAGTCGGTGAGTTCCTTCCACGTGCCCGACACGCCGTCCACGCGGGCCTGACCGCCCAGGCGGCCCTCCGTGCCCACGTCCCGGGCCATCCGCGTCACCTGGTCGGCGAAGCTCGACAGCTGGTCCACCATCGTGTTCACGGTGTTCTTCATCTTGAGCATCTCGCCGGACACATCGACGGTGACCTTCTGCGAGAGGTCGCCGTTGGCCACCGCCGTCGTCACCTGGGCGATGTTCCTCACCTGACCGGTGAGGTTCCGGAACGCCGTGTTGACGGAGTCCGTCAGGTCCTTCCACGTACCGGCCACACCCGGCACCTGCGCCTGGCCGCCCAGCTCACCCTCGACACCGATCTCCCGCGCCACACGCGTCACTTCGGCACCGAAGGCGGACAACTGGTCGACCATCGTGTTGACGGTGTTCTTCAGCTCCAGCATCTCGCCGGCCACGTCCACCGTGACCTTCTGCGACAGGTCACCATTGGCCACCGCCGTCGTCACCGCGGCGATGTCCCGCACCTGGGTGGTCAGATTCCGGAAGACCGTGTTCACCGAATCGGTGAGGTCCTTCCACGTCCCCGCCGCACCCGGCACGTTCGCCTGACCGCCGAGCTGCCCCTCGGCCCCGACCTCGTTGGCCACACGCGTGACCTCGTCCGCGAAGATGCGCAGCGTCTCGGTCATCTGGTTGATCGTGTCGGCGAGCTGCGCCACCTCACCGCGCGCCGGCACGGTCACCTTGCGCGACAGGTCACCGTTGGCGACCGCGGTCGTCACCTCCGCGATCCCACGCACCTGGGCCGTCAGGTTCCCGGCCATGGTGTTCACCGAATCGGTGAGTTCCTTCCACACACCGGCGACGCCCGGCACCTGCGCTTGACCGCCCAGCGCGCCCTCGGTACCCACCTCACGGGCCACACGGGTCACCTCGGAGGAGAACGCCGACAGCTGGTCCACCATCGTGTTGACGGTGTTCTTCAGCTCCAGCATCTCGCCGGCGACCTGGACCGTGACCTTCCGGGACAGATCACCCTTGGCGACCGCCGTCGTCACCAGCGCGATGTCCCTCACCTGGGCCGTCAGCCGGTTCGCCATCGTGTTGACGGAGTCCGTCAGGTCCCGCCACGAACCCGACATGCCCCGCACCCGGGCCTGCCCGCCCAGCTTGCCCTCGGTGCCCACCTCACTGGCCACACGCGTGACCTCGTCGGTGAACGTCGACAGCTGGTCGACCAGGTTGTTGACGGTCCGCCCGACCTTCAGGAACTCGCCCCGCAGCGGCTGGCTGTTCCCGTCCGGCACCTGCGTCCGCAGCTCCATCCGCGGCGACAGGTCACCCTCCGCCACCGCTGACAGCACCCGTCCGACCTCGGAGACCGGCCGTACCAGGTCGTCCACCAGGGCGTTCGAGTTGTCGATCGCCGTGGCCCAGGAGCCCTCGCAGGCACCTGTCTCCAGCCGCTCGGTGAGCTTGCCCTCGCGGCCCACCATCCGCCGCACCCGCGACAGCTCACCCGTCAGATGCAGATTGCGGTCGGCCACTTCGTTGAAGACCGCCGCGATCTCGGCCATCACGCCATCGCCCGATACCGTGAGCCGCTTGCGGAAGTTCCCGTCCCGCATCGACACCAGGGCAGCCATCAGCCGGTTCAGGGCGGCCGTGTCCACCTCGGTCGTGCCGCTGCGCACCTTGCCCTGGTTGACCGGGGACTGTCCGCCTTTCGCGCGCGTCTTCCTGCCACGCGTCGCTGCGCCAGACTCCACTGTGTCCCTCCCGCAGGGATCGACCGTCACTGCTGTGTTCGGGTACCACGCTCGCCGTACCAGTTACTACTGCGTATTCTCTGCCCTGCATACCAGGCCGTTTCCACGGGGGCTGCTGCCCACGGTCACCATCGGGCACACAGCCTGCCCGGACCTTCACACGGAGCTTGCCCAGTGTTTCACCCTGGCCGAACCAGGCCATAACAGTTCGGCAGCTTCGCACATCGTCCGCACACCCTCCGGACGGAAACACTGCAGACCGGCATCCGCACGGACCGCGAAGGTAAGTAACCTTGCATCCGGCTGTCCAGCCGCGCCGGTCCGTCCGGCCTGGACGGTGGCACGAAGACGAGCGGGCATCGGAGGGGCGGCCGCACACAACATGACCACCGGACTGATCCCCGGGGGACAGCCCCCGGACCCCCGGCCGACGGGCAGCCTGCCGCAGCAGCGGCGCGAGCCGGTCGGCCCCGCAGCCCAGCACGTCGAGAACCGGTCGAGGAGTTCTGTGATCACCGCGCGCGCGGCCGCCAGTTTCGAGCCCGTCGGGCGATCGGTCGCGAGCGCCCGCTCCTTCGTCCGCGACACCCTCCAGGGCTGGGGCTTCGCCGACATCGTCGACGACGCCGTCGTTCTCACCAGCGAACTGGTGACCAACGCCGTGGTCCACGCCGGTACCTCCGCCGACGTGCTCTGCCTGCGCAGCGACGACGGCGTACGCATCGAGGTTGCCGACCGGTACCCCGAGCGCGAGATCCCCCTGCAGGCCACGGCCATCAGCATGGGCAGCCCCGACCGCGAAGGCGGCCGCGGCCTCCAGCTGTGCGCGGCCCTCGCCGGCCGCTGGGGCGTCGAGTACATCCCCACCCACAAGACCGTCTGGTTCCAACTGGACCTGCCCGCACGCGCGGTGGGCACCCGCACGGCCGGACCCGCCCTCCCCTCCGACCTCCTCCCCCTCGCCGACGGCCGGGTCCGCGTCGCCGTCATCCAGATCGACCGCACCGGCCACATCACCGCCTGGAACGAGGACGCCGAGGAACTCTTCGGCTACCCGGCCGAGCAGGTCACCGGCAAGCCCCTGACCGACCTCGCCGCCTGGCCCCACACCCCCGGCACCAGCACCGGCATCGCGGAGGCCCTCCGCCTCTCCCGCTGGGAAGGCAGCTACGGCATCCGCACCGCCACCGGCCGCGTCACCCCCGTCTACGCCTCCCACCTGCGCGTGCGCGACACCGGCGGCGAACCGTCAACCGTGTGCCTCCTGGTACGTGACCACGAACGGGCAGTTCTGCAGACGCCCCTGCGCGGCCCCGCCTCCGACACCTCGACCGGCGCCGAGGGCCAGAGCACGGACCCCTTCGAGGTCTTCATCGGCTCGCCCGCCCCGGACGACCTCGACGGCCTCCTCCAGCGCACGGTCGAACGCGCCCGCGACATGCTCGACGGCGACTCGGCGTTCCTCCTGCTGGCCACCGACGACGAGACGGAACTGGAGGTCCGCGCCTCCACCGGCCTTCCCTCCGCCCGCCAGCGCTTCGCCCGCGTCCCGGTCGAAGCCGGCCCCGGCCGTTACGGATCGGCCCGCATGCCCGCCGTCCACGACGACCTGACGGCGGTCCACGGCGCGGTACCGCTGCTGAACGGCACGGGTATGCGCTCGGTCGTCACGGTCCCGCTGAAGGTCGAGGGCCGCCTCACCGGCTCCCTCGGCGTCGCCGCAGAGGCCCCCGCCAGATACTCCAACGAGGAGGCCCTGCGCCTCCAGTTCGCCGCCGACCGCATCGCCCTCGCCGTCGAATCGGCCCGCCTGGGCGAACTGGAACGCCTGCGCCGCGGCTCCCTCAGCTTCCTCGTCGAAGCGTCCGACCTGCTGGCCGGCACCCTGGACCGCGACCAGACCCTGGCCCTCATGGCCCAGATGACGGTCCCGACCCTCGCCACCTGGTGCGCCGTCTACACGATCGCCGACCAGGCCTCCGAGCCCTACCTCTCCTACGTCCTGCACGAGGACGAGGAACTCATCGACGGCATCAAGTCCCTGCTGTCGAAGGTCCCCCCGCCCGACCCGGTTCCCACCCCGGGCGCCCGCGTGTGGACGACCCCCGGCGAGGTCGCCCACCAGGCGGCCCTGCGCACCTCCATGCGCAGCCTCGGCCTCAGCGGCAGCCCCACCCGCCAGGTCACACCGGGCATCGGCCCCACCCTCGCCACCGCCTCCGCCGTCGGCGGCGAGACCGTCGTCCTCCCCCTGGTCGCCCGCAATCGTGTCATCGGCATGCTGACGCTGGGCAAGCCGACCGACGAACACTTCCGCCAGGAGATCCTGGAACTCGCCGAGGACCTCTCCCGCAGGGCCGCCCTGGCGCTGGACAACGCCCGCCTCTACTCGGAGCGCACGGCGATCAGCCAGTCCCTCCAGCGCAGCCTCCTCCCCCCGGAGCTCCCCGAGATCGACGGTGTCGAGGTCGAGGTCATCTACCGCGCCGCCGGCGAGGGCAACGAGGTCGGCGGCGACTTCTACGACGTCTTCCCCATCCGCGACGGTGCCTACGGCTTCGCCATCGGCGACGTGTGCGGCACGGGCCCGAACGCGGCGGCGGTCACGGGCCTGGCCCGCCACGCCCTGCGTCTGCTGGCCCGCGAGGGCCTGAGCGGCCCGATGGTCCTGGAGCGCCTGAACTCCGCGATCCTCGACGAAGGCGCCCGCAGCCGCTTCCTCACTCTCCTCTACGGCGAGATGCGCCCCCAGGAGGACGGCAGCGCGGAACTGAAGGTGGTCTGCGCCGGGCACCCGCTCCCGCTGCGCCTGCGCCAGGACGGCTCGGTCGAACCGGCCGCGGAGCCCCAGCCGCTCCTCGGCGTCATCGAGGACCTGGAGCTTTACGAGCAGACCGTCACCCTCGATCCGGGTGATGTCCTCCTGTGCGTCACGGACGGCGTCACCGAACGCCGGGAGGGTGCCCGCATGCTCGGCGACGACGGCCTCGCCGACGTCCTCACGACCTGCACGGGCCTCACGGCCGGGGCGGTCGCGGCCCGCATCATGCGCGCCGTGGAACGCTTCGCGTCGGACGCCCCGTCGGACGACATGGCGATCCTGGCCATGCGCGTCCCGGGCCTTCAGAAGGACTAGGAGAACGCGAAAGGTCCCACCCGTGAGGGTGGGACCTTTTTGCTGGAGCCCCCAAGCGGAATCGAACCGCTGACCTTCTCCTTACCATGGAGACGCTCTACCGACTGAGCTATAGGGGCCTGTTGCTTGCGAGGTCTCCCCCGCGGCAACGGAATAGATCATACCCCGAACAGAGCCGTGCTCCCAACCACGTCAGAAGGCGGGCTGCAGAAGCCCGCCGAGGGCATTGCAGGCCGACACGATGCGCTGCATGTCCCGCTTGGTCAGCGACGCGTCCACCGGCAGCGCCAGCGTCTCGTCCGAGGCCCTCTCGGTCTCCGGAAGCGAAACGCACCGCCGGAATTCGGGCAGCCGGTGCACGGGCGTCTTCACCGGCACCCGGCACTCGACTCCCTTGGCTCGCACGGCCCGCGCGAAGGCATCCCGATCGGGTCGCCCATTGCCGGGAATCCGCACGACGTACTGCTGATAGGTGTGACCGTCACCGTCCTCCGGCGCCCGGACACCCCTCAACTTGTCGTGGAGATAAGCCGCGCGCTCCCTGCGCTGGGCTATCTCGTCGTACGGCGCCTCGGACTCCCCCTGTTCCAGGACGAGCAGTCCGTGCCGCTGTCCGAGCGCGTGCAGCCGGGGGATGTCGGCGAGTCGACCGAAGCGGTGTACGGCAACCACGGCCGCGGTCCGCGGAGTCACCGCTGCTTCCACAGCAGCGGCGTCGAGGCAGTAGGTGGTGGGGTCTATGTCGGCGAACACCGGAAGAGCCCCGGCCTTGGCCACGGCCTCGGCGACCTCGACGTTACCGAAGGCCGGCACCACGACCTCGTCACCGAGTCCGACACCGGCGGCCCTGAGCATTGCAGCAGTACCCATGCTGTGGATGCTGCTCGCACAACGTGAACTTCAAGTGACGCGCAACAAAAAAGGGTTGGACCCGAAACCGAAGTTTCGGGTCCAACCCTTTGAATGATTGTTCGGCGGCGTCCTACTCTCCCACAGGGTCCCCCCTGCAGTACCATCGGCGCTGAAAGGCTTAGCTTCCGGGTTCGGAATGTAACCGGGCG
>NZ_JBEORR010000042.1:0-72961 GCF_040302345.1 Streptomyces sp. NPDC126510
GTTGATAGGCCGGATATGGAAGCACGGTAACGTGTGGAGTTGACCGGTACTAATAGGCCGAGGGCTTGTCCTCAGTTGCTCGCGTCCACTGTGTTAGTTCTGAGACAACGAACAGTTGTCGGCTTTGAGCTGAACTCACAATTGAAGAGTGTGCTTGTTCGCTCGAAACCATTAGGGTTTCGGTGGTTATAGCGTAGGGGAAACGCCCGGTTACATTCCGAACCCGGAAGCTAAGCCTTACAGCGCCGATGGTACTGCAGGGGGGACCCTGTGGGAGAGTAGGACGCCGCCGAACAATCTTTGGAAGGACCCTTGGTCCCAGCGTTCAGCTGGGACCAAGGGTCCTTTTTTGTTTTTGCAGTGCGCGCTGGGCACCCGGCTGCGCGAGAATGACTTGCGGTACCGAAGACAGGAGTCACCATGTCCACCAACTCTCCCGACGACCGACCGGAGCGCGACCAGCGGCGACGGGAGGGGGACCGGAGCGACCGCAACGACCGCGGCGGTCAGCGAGGGGGCCGCGGGGACCGTGGAGGCTTCCGCCGCGACGACCGCGGCGGCAACGACCGTGGCGGCTACGGACGTCGTGACGGTGACCGGGGGGACCGCGGCGGCGACCGCGGTGATCGCCCCGAGCGCGGCGAGCGCGGTGGTTTCCGTCGTGACGACAGCCGTGGTGGTGACACCCGTGGCGGTGGGTACGGCCGGCGCGACGATCGTGACCGCGGTCCGCGCAGGGACGACCGCGACCGCGGTGGCTTCCGTCGTGACGACCGGGGCGACCGTCCCCCCTTCCGTCGTGACGACCGCGACGACCGCGGTGAGCGTCGCGATGATCGGGACCGTGGTGGTTTCCGTCGTGACGACAGCCGTGGTGGTGACAGCCGTGGCGGTGGCTACGGCCGGCGCGACGACCGTGACCGCGGTCCGCGCAGGGACGACCGCGACCGCGGCGGGTTCCGTGGCCGTGACGACCGCGGTGACCGGCCTGCCTTCCGCCGTGACGACCGAGGCGAGCGGCCTGCCTTCCGGCGCGACGACAGGCGGGACGACCACCGTGATGACCGCCGTGATGACCGGCGTGGCGAGAGGCGTGACGGCGATCGCGGTGGGTTCCCCCGCCGCGACGACCGTGGTGGCTTCCGCCGTGACGACAACCGCGACGACCGTGGTGGCTTCCGCCGTGACGACAACCGCGACGACCGTGGTGGCTTCCGCCGTGACGACAACCGCGACCGTGGCTTCCGTAGCGACGACCGGGACCGTTCCAGGGACGGCGACCGCGGTTTCCGGCGTGACGACCGTGGTGGTTTCCGAAGCCGCGACGACCGCCGTGATGACCGACGCGACGAGCGGCGTGGAGACGACCGTGGGGAGCGCGGCGGATTCCGGCGCGACGACGCGGGTCGGGGCGGGCGCCCCGGCTTCCGTCGCGACGACGGCCCCCGCAGCGACCGTGGCGATTTCCGGCGGGACGACAACCGCGGTGACCGCAGTAACTTCCGCGGACGTGACGACCGCCGTGACGACCGCGGCGGACGCGGTCCCCGACGGGACGACCGGGGTGACCGGGGCTTCCGGCGTGACGGCGATCGGCGTGACGGCGACCGTGGTGGTTTCCGCGGCCGTGACGACCGGCGTGGTCCCGGCCGGTTCCGTGAGGAGCGCGAGCGGGACAGGGAGCCGATCAAGCGGCTGCCGATCCCCGAGGACGTCACGGGTGACGAGATCGACAAGGACGTACGGCAGGAGCTGCAGAGCCTGCCCAAGACGCTCGCGGAGGATGTCGCCAGGAACCTCGTGATGGTCGCGCGGCTCCTCGACGAGGACCCCGAGGGCGCGTACGGCTACTCCAGGGTGGCGCTGCGGCTGGCGTCGCGTGTCGCCGCCGTGCGGGAAGCCGCCGGATTCGCCGCGTACGCCAGTCAGAAGTACAGCGAGGCGCTGGCCGAGTTCCGGGCCGCCAAGCGGATGACCGGGAACATCGACCTGTGGCCTGTCATGGCCGACTGCGAGCGTGGGCTCGGCCGGCCGGAGAAGGCGCTGGACATGGCCGGGGCGCCCGAGGTGCACAAGCTCGACAAGGCCGGTCAGGTCGAGATGCGACTCGTCGCGGCCGGTGCCCGGCGGGACATGGGGCAGCTGGACGCGGCCATCGTGACGCTGCAGAGCCCCGAGCTGGCTGCGAACTCCGTGCAGCCCTGGACCGCGCGCCTGC
Source organism: Streptomyces sp. NPDC126510 (assembly GCF_040302345.1). NCBI lineage: Bacteria > Bacillati > Actinomycetota > Actinomycetes > Kitasatosporales > Streptomycetaceae > Streptomyces > Streptomyces sp. NPDC126510. The sequence goes on from NZ_JBEORR010000042.1 coordinate 2,219, forward strand.
GGTACGCCTACGCCGACGCGCTGCTCGCCGCCGGGCGGGAGAGCGAGGCGCGGGAATGGTTCGCGAAGGCCGTCGAGGCCGACCGTGACGGCAGCACCGACGCCTCGGACCGGCTCGCCGAGCTGGACGGCGTGGAGTTCGTCGACGCCATGGTCGAGGACGAGGACGAGGACAGCGAGGCTCCGGCCCCGCAGAAGGCGGACGAGAGCAAGGCCGAGGGCGAGACCGAGAGCAAGGCCGAGGGCGAGACCGAGGACAAGACCGAGGTCGAGGGCGAGAACGACAAGGACTGACGTCCGAGGGAAGGGGCGGGACCCGAGGCCTCACAGCCCGGGGCCCGCCCCTTCGTCATGCCTCGTGCGTCATGTCGGCGCCGGCTTACGTCCTGTCAGAGGTCCAGTGCCCGCAGGACCAGACCCGTCGCCGGTTTCGGGCCGAACGATGTCGACTTGCGGGGCATCGTCACGCCCTGGCGGGCCAGCTCGCGGACGACCTCCTCGCGGACCGGGTGCATCAGGACGGCCGTTCCGCCGTCGCGTTCCGCCTTCTCGACCGTCGCCGCCGTGTCGTGGATGTAGGCGATGTGGGCGGGGGAGTCCTCGGAGATGCGCCAGACGTGTTCGAGGAGCGTGGCGTGCAGGACTGTCGCGTCCAGGGTGCGCCAGGCCGTGGGGCGGTCGGCGGGGATCGTACGGGCCAGCAGGTCCGGGTCCGGGTGGTCGACGAGGTGGAAGGCGCCGTCGCCGGCCAGCAGGAACGCGTTGCCGGCGCAGGCCGCGTCGGCCAGGGTGTCCAGGGCCCCGGACAGTGGGACGTCGAGGCGGCGCACGCGGAAGTGGCCCTCCAGGGCTGCCACGGCCTCGGCGACCGGGAGATCGTGCAGGAGGCGGTGGATGGCGCGGACCCGGAGGGGGTAGCGGGCCGTGTCGACGAGGAGGACCAGGCCGTGGTCCCACGGGCTGGGGGAGGGGTGTTCCGCGCGAAGGCGGCGGTAGGTCGCCCAGCGGTGGTGGCCGTCGGCGATCAGGGCCTGGTGCCGGCCGAGGTCCGTCTGGATCGTGGCCAGATCCTCAGGGGCGGTGACCGACCACAGGCGGTGGTGGAAGCCGTCCTCGGTGGTGGTGGCCAGGAGCGGCGGCCGGTCGGCGGTGCGCTCGATCAGGTCCGCCGTGGCGGTCGTCGAGCCGTTGCCCCGGTAGGTGAGCAGGAGGGGTTCGAGGTTGGCCGCGGTGGCCCGCATCAGCGCCGCGCGGTCGGCGACGATGTGTGGCATGACGTCCTCGTGCGGCAGCACCAGCTGCTCGGCCGGGTCCGACACGCGCAGGGCGCCGATGATGCCGCGTTGCAGCATGCCGTCGCCGTCCTGCTGCTCGTAGACGTAGAGGCCGGGTTCCGGGTCGGTGGTCAGGATGCCCTCGGACAGCCAGCGGCGCAGGGTGTCGGCGGCCCGTTCGTTGCGGGCGCTGGGTGTGGCGGCCTGGGGGAGGATCAGGCGGACGATGTTGTAGGGGTCGGCGGACTCGAGGTGGTGCAGGCCGTCGGGGCGCACCACGACGTCGTACGGCGGAGATGTCACGGCGGCAAGGCTGCCGACCCGGTCGGGGTCGTAACGAAGGCCTCGGAACGGGGTGAGTTCCAGGCCTCGGTGCGCCGTTGCCTCCGAGTGACCTGCTGAGTTCATCCCGGCATCGTACGGCTGTCGGTGGCATGGGGGATGATCGGGGGAAAGCCGTCGAACGAGGAGCGATGCGGGATGAGCCGAAGCGTCAGGACGAGGCCCGAGGGCAGTGGGCAGGCCCTGAGCGAGGCGTACGACACGGCGCTGCTCGATCTGGACGGTGTCGTGTACGCGGGCGGGAGCGCGATCGCGCACGCCGTCGAGTCGCTGGCCACGGCCCGGGAGGGCGGGATGCGCCTGGCGTACGTGACGAACAACGCGCTGCGGACCCCCGACACCGTGGCCGGGCATCTGACGGAGCTGGGGATGCCGACGGGTGCGGAGGACGTCATCACCTCGGCGCAGGCGGTCGCGCGGCTGATCAGCGAGCAGGTGCCGCAGGGCGCCCGCGTGCTGGTGATCGGCGGTGAGGGACTGCGGGTCGCGCTGCGCGAGCGGGGGCTCGTGCCCGTGGAGTCGGCGGACGACGATCCGGCGGCGGTGGTGCAGGGGTTCGGCGGGCCTGATCTGCCGTGGGGCCGGTTCGCCGAGGCCTCCTACGCGGTGGCGCGAGGCGTGCCGTGGTTCGCCTCCAACACCGACCTGACGATTCCCAGCGGGCGCGGTATCGCGCCGGGCAACGGGGCCGCGGTGGAGGTCGTCCGGATCGCGACGGGTGCGGAGCCGCAGGTCGCGGGCAAGCCGTTGCCGCCGATGCACCGGGAGACCATCCTGCGGACCGGGGCGCAGCGGCCGTTGGTGGTCGGGGACCGGCTGGACACCGACATCGAGGGCGCGTTCAACGGGGACGTCGACTCGCTGCTCGTGCTGACCGGTGTCACCGACGGTGCGCAGTTGCTGGCCGCGCCGCCCCAGCACCGGCCGACGTTTGTGGACGCCGATCTGCGAGGGATGCTCGCCGGTCAGCCGGAGGTCGTCGCGGCGCGCGAGGGCGGTTTCCGGTGCGGTGGCTGGACGGCGACGGCCGGTGCGGACCGGCTGGAGCTCGACGGGGAAGGTGAGGCGCTGGACGGGCTGCGCGCGCTGTGTGCCGTGGCGTGGACGGCGGCCGGTGAGGGTGCGTGCGCGCTGGACGGGGGGAAGGCGCTGGCGCGGCTGGGCATCTGAGCGGCTGTCAGCGCCCGGGCCGGGTACCCGGGGCGAGGCGACACCGGATCCTGCCCGGATGCGAGGGTAGGCTAACCTAACCACGTGTTGGTCGAGAGTCCCCCCGAACAGCGCGCGGAGACCGCGCCCGCGCCCCCGACCCGACGGGCGGTAAGAGCCCTCGGGCTGCTCCTGTCCGTGGCGATCCTGGTGCTCGTCGCGCTGGCGAGTATCGCGATCGGAGCGAAAGAGCTGTCCCTCGGGCAGGTCTGGCACGGCTTGTTCGAGGACTCGGGGACCTACGGCGACGTCGTCGTGGCGGAGCGGCTGTCGCGGACCCTGCTCGGGCTGCTCGCCGGCGCCGCGCTCGGTCTGGCCGGGGCGGTCCTGCAGGCCCTCACCCGCAACCCGCTGGCCGATCCCGGACTGCTCGGCATCAACGCCGGCGCCTCCGCCGCGGTCGTCACGGCCATCACGTACTTCGGGGTCACCTCGCTCACCGGCTACGTCTGGTTCGCGTTCCTCGGCGCGGCCGCGGTCGGGGCGCTGGTCTGGTTCCTCGGCGGCAGCCGGGGCGCCACGCCGGTGCGGCTCGCGCTCGCCGGTACGGCCGTCAGCGCCGCGCTGTACGGCTACCTCCAGGCCGTGATGATCATGGATGAGGCGGCGCTGGGCAAGATGCGCTTCTGGACGGTCGGTTCGCTGGCCTCGGCGACGAACTCGACCATCACGCAGGTCCTGCCGTTCCTGCTGACCGGCACGGTCCTGGCCTTGGCCCTGGCCCGGCCGCTCAACGCGATGGCCATGGGCGACGACACCGCCAAGGCGCTCGGCGCCAACCTCAACCGCACCCGGGCGCTGTCGATGCTGGCCGCGACCGTGCTGTGCGGGGCCGCGACCGCCGCCTGCGGGCCGATCGTGTTCGTCGGGCTGATGGTGCCGCACGTGGTGCGCTCGTTCACCGGGCCGGACCTGCGCTGGATCCTGCCGTACGCGGCGATCCTGTCGCCCGTGCTGCTGCTCGGCGCCGATGTCATCGGACGGATCGTGGCCCGCCCTTCGGAGCTCCAGGTGGGTATCGTCACCGCGATCCTCGGCGGGCCGGTGTTCATCTTTCTCGTACGACGGCGGAGGACGGCGCAGCTGTGAAGACCACCAACCGTGCCGTGCGCACCGGCGGGCTCTCGATACGCCTGGACATACGGGCTTTCGTCGTCGTACTCCTGCTGCTCGTCGCGGCGCTCGTGGCGAGTGTCGTGCTCATCGGCACCGGCGACTTCCCCATCCCGGCCGCCGACGTGCTGCGGACGCTGGCCGGCGAGGGCAATCCGGGCCAGGAGTTCATCGTCAACGAACTGCGGCTGCCGCGGGTCCTGGTCGGGCTGCTGGTCGGCGCCTCGCTGGGACTCGGCGGCGCGCTGTTCCAGGCCATCTCCCGCAATCCGCTGGGCAGTCCGGACGTCCTCGGCCTCGGGCAGGGGGCGACGGCCGGCGCGCTCGTCGTGATCGTGCTGACCTCCGGCAGCGCCAACCAGGTCGCCGCCGGGGCGCTGGTGGGCGGTCTGGTGACCGGGCTCGCCATCTACCTGCTCGCCTGGAAACGCGGCGTGCACGGCTACCGGCTGGTCCTGGTCGGCATCGGCGTCTCCGCGATCGTCACGGCGGTCAACGGCTATCTGCTCACCAAGTCGGACATCGTGGACGCCGCCCGCGCGGTGGTGTGGATGACCGGGTCCCTCGACGGCCGGGACTGGAACCAGGTGTGGCCGCTGCTCGCCCTGACCGCCGTGCTGGTGCCGCTCGTCCTGGTCAACGCGCGGGGGCTGCGGATGATGGAGATGGGCGACGACGTGTCGTACGCCCTCGGGGTGCGGGTCGAGCGCGTACGGCTGCTGCTCATGGTGGCGGCCGTGCTGCTCACCGCCTCCGCCACCGCCGCGGCCGGTCCCGTCAGCTTCGTGGCGCTCACCGCGCCGCAGCTGGCCCGGCGCCTGACCCGCTCGCCCGGGCCGAACCTGCTGCCCTCGCTGTGCATGGGCGCCGCCCTGCTGGTCGTCGCCGACTGGGTCTCGCAGCGGGCGTTCGGTGCCGAGCAGCTGCCCGTGGGCGTGGTGACCGGCGTGCTCGGCGGGGTCTACCTGCTGTGGCTGCTGGTCAGCGAGCGCAGAGCCGGCCGGATATGAGCACCGGTGCGGAGAAGAGCACCAGCAGCGGACTGAACAACCAAGGGAGCACCGTGAACCGCCTGTCCGCCGAGAACGTCACCCTCGCCTACGACCAGCGGGTCATCGCCGAGCAGCTGTCGGTGGAGATACCCGATCAGTCGTTCACGGTGATCGTCGGCCCCAACGCGTGCGGCAAGTCGACGCTGCTGCGGGCGCTGTCGCGGATGCTCAAGCCGAGTGAGGGCCGGGTGCTGCTCGACGGGCAGGTCATCCAGTCACTGCCCGCGAAGAAGGTCGCGCGGACCCTCGGCCTGCTGCCCCAGGCGTCGATCGCGCCCGACGGCATCACCGTCGCCGACCTGGTCGGCCGTGGCCGCTACCCGCACCAGGGCATCCTGCGCCAGTGGTCCACCGAGGACGAGCGGGTCGTCCAGGAGTCCATGCGGCAGACGGGCGTCGCCGAGCTCGGCGACCGCTTCGTCGACGAGCTCTCGGGCGGCCAGCGCCAGCGCGTATGGATCGCCATGGCCCTCGCCCAGCAGACGCCGCTGCTGCTCCTCGACGAGCCGACGACGTACCTGGACATCCAGCACCAGATCGACGTCCTGGACCTGTGCGCGGAGCTGCACGAGGAGCAGGGGCGCACGCTCGTCGCCGTGCTGCACGACCTGAACCACGCCGCCCGCTACGCCACCCACCTCATCGCGTTGCGCGAGGGCAGGGTCGTCGCCGAGGGCGCGCCGAAGGACATCGTCACGGCGGAACTGGTCGAGGAGGTCTTCGGGCTGCGGTGCCAGGTCATCGAGGACCCCGAGACGGGCACACCGCTGGTCGTGCCGGCGGCCCGCAAGGCCCGCGTTCCGAGCACGGCCGGGCAAGGCCCGGTGGGGAAGAGCACGGCCGGGAGGAGCGCGGCCGGGAAGGCCGCGGCTACAGAAGCTTCCTGAGCTGGAGCAGGTCACGCACACCGGCGTGCAGCTTCACGCGGCCCGAGCCCCAGGCCTTGGCGAAGTTCAGCTCGCCGCTCACCAGGGCCACCAGGTCGTCGCCGGTCATGGCGAGTCTGATCTCGGCCTTGCCGGGGGGCGGCCCCTGAAGGGTGTCGTGCACCTCGATCCGCCCGCCGCGCATCCGGCCGGCGAAGGTGACGTCGAGGTCCGTGATGTGGCAGCTCACCGAGCGGTCCAGGGCCGCGGCGTCGCGGACGTCCCCTTCGGCGCGCTGCATGTTGTCCGAGAGCTTGTCGAGTGCGCTGCGGCACTCCTCGATCGTGGCCATCGCGGTCGACGGTACCGCAGCGGTTCGCGGTAGCGTCGGGGCATGGACGACGCAGTTCCCGAGACCCCGCCGGTGGCGGAGGAAGAGCCGGCGTACGACCCCGCCGCCCCCGCTCCCCTGAACGTGCCCCGCATGCCCACCGGTGACGCCGGGGTGGATGCCGCCCTGGACCGGCTCGGCGACGCGGACCACCTCGCCACGGACGGGCATCTCGAGGTGTACGAGGATGTACACCGGGGGCTGCGCGACGCGCTCACCGCGCTCGACGTACGCCCGGGACCTCCGGTTCCCGCCCGTCACCCGACCACCACCCCTCAACGAGACCCTTCGGGTCGCCCCCTCTGATCGCCGCACGCACCTAGGAGCTGAACCGAACGTGGCAGGAGTCGCACGTCGCCGTCTGGACGCGGAGCTGGTCCGCCGGAAGCTCGCGCGCTCGCGTGAGCACGCCGCGCAGCTGATCGCCGCCGGACGGGTCTCCGTGGGCAAGACCGTCGCGACGAAACCCGCCACGCAGGTGGAGACCGCGGCCGCGATCCTGGTCGCCCAGGACGACAGCGACCCCGACTACGTCTCGCGCGGCGGCCACAAGCTGGCCGGCGCGCTCGCGGTGTTCGGCCCTCAGGGGCTGGCCGTCGAGGGGCGCAGGGCGCTCGACGCGGGCGCGTCCACCGGCGGTTTCACCGACGTCCTGCTGCGCGCGGGCGCGGCCCATGTCGTCGCCGTGGACGTCGGATACGGACAACTCGCGTGGTCCCTCCAGAAGGATGAACGCGTCACCGTCAAGGACCGTACGAACGTACGCGAGTTGACGCTTGAAGCGATCGATGGGGAGCCTGTGGATCTTGTCGTGGGGGATCTGTCCTTCATCCCGCTCGGGCTGGTCCTGCCCGCCCTGGTGCGGTGCGTGAAGCCGGACGCCGATCTGGTGATGATGGTCAAGCCACAGTTCGAGGTGGGCAAGGAGCGCCTCGGCAGCGGGGGAGTGGTACGCAGCACCCAGCTGCGGGCCGAAGCGGTACGGGGGGTGGCCGAGAAGGCCTGGGGGCTGGGGCTCGGGGTGAAGGGCGTGACGGCCAGTCCGCTGCCCGGGCCGTCGGGGAATGTCGAATACTTTCTGTGGCTGCGGTCCGGGGCACCGGAACTGGACCCGGCCGAGGCAGACCGTGCAGTGGCGGAGGGGCCGCGTTGACCGAGAACCGAGCTCGTACTGTTTTCCTGCTCGCCCACACGGGCCGGCCCGCGGCCGTGCGCAGTGCCGAGCTCGTCGTGAAGGGGCTGCTGCGCTCCGGTCTCGGCGTGCGCGTCCTGGAGGCCGAGGCGCGCGACCTGCCGCTGCCGGCGGAGGTGGAGCTGGTCAAGGAGGCCACTCCGCAGTGCCTTGACGGGTGTGAGCTGCTGATCGTGCTGGGCGGCGACGGCACACTGCTGCGCGGCGCGGAGTTCGCACGGGCGTCGGGCGTGCCGATGCTCGGCGTCAACCTCGGGCGCGTCGGGTTCCTCGCGGAGGCCGAGCGGGACGACCTCGACAAGGTCGTCGACCGGGTGGTGACCAAGGCGTACGAGGTCGAGGAGCGGATGACCGTCGACGTCGTGGTGCACCAGAACGGCGACATCGTGCACACGGACTGGGCGCTGAACGAGGCGGCCGTGCAGAAGGTGTCCGCCGAGCGGATGCTGGAGATCGTCCTGGAGATCGACGGACGGCCGGTCACGGGCTTCGGCTGTGACGGGATCGTGTGCGCCACGCCCACGGGGTCGACGGCGTACGCCTTCTCGGCGGGCGGGCCGGTGGTGTGGCCGGAGGTCGAGGCGCTGCTGATGGTGCCGATCTCCGCGCACGCGCTGTTCGCGAAGCCGCTCGTGACATCGCCGGATTCGGTGTTGGCTGTGGAGGTTCTGCCCCACATTCCGCCCGGGGTGCTGTGGTGTGACGGGCGGCGGACGGTGGAGTTGCCGGCGGGGGCGCGGGTGGAGGTGCGGCGGGGGGCTGTGCCGGTGCGGCTGGCCCGGCTGCATCACGCGTCCTTTACGGACCGTTTGGTGGCGAAGTTCGCGCTGCCGGTTTCCGGGTGGCGGGGCGCCCCTCATTAGCCGGTTGTTCGCGGTTGGCGGGTGCGGGGCATCTGTGGCTCGTAGCGCGGTTCCCCGCGCCCCCAAGAAGCCGATCACCACTCTCGTGGGTGACAGGGGCGGCCCAGTCGCACTCGCGGGTCGCGACCTCGTAAGGTCGTGTCCGTGTTGGAGGAGATGCGGATACGGTCGCTGGGCGTGATCGACGACGCTGTCGTCGAGCTGTCGCCCGGGTTCACCGCGGTGACCGGTGAGACGGGTGCGGGCAAGACCATGGTGGTCACCAGCCTGGGGTTGCTGCTGGGCGGGCGGGCCGACCCCGCGCTCGTGCGGATCGGGGCCGGCAAGGCCGTCGTGGAGGGGCGGATCACCGTTCCCCGCGACGCCACGGCCGCGGTGCGAGCCGAGGAGGCCGGGGCCGAGCTGGACGACGGGGCCCTGCTGATCAGCCGTACCGTCTCCGCCGAGGGGCGCTCGCGGGCGCACCTGGGCGGGCGCAGCGTGCCCGTGGGCGTGCTCGCCGAGCTCGCGGACGAGCTGGTGGCCGTGCACGGGCAGACCGACCAGCAGGGGCTGCTCAAGCTGTCCCGGCAGCGGCAGGCGCTCGACCGGTACGCGGGCGACGCGGTCGGCGGGCCGCTGGCCAAGTACGGCGAGGCGTACAAGCGGCTGCGGGCAGTGGCCGCCGAGCTCGACGAGATCACCAACCGGGCGCGGGAACGGGCCCAGGAGGCCGACCTGCTGCGCTTCGGGCTCGACGAGATCGCCGCCGTCGAACCCCGGGCCGGTGAGGACGTGGAGCTGGCCGAGGAGGCCGAGCGGCTCGGGCACGCCGAGGCGCTGGCATCCGCCGCCGCGGCCGCGCACGCCGCCCTCGCGGGCAACCCGGAGGACCCGGAGGGCGTCGACGCCGGGACCCTCGTAGCGGGCGCGCAGCGGGCTCTGGACGCCGTACGGTCGCACGACTCGGCGCTGGCCGCGCTCGCCGACCGCGTCGGGGAGATCGGGATCCTGCTGCGCGACGCGGCGGGCGACCTGGCGGGGTACGCCGACGACCTGGACGCCGATCCGCTGCGGCTCGCGGCCGTCGAGGAGCGGCGGGCCGCGCTCACCGGACTGACCCGGAAGTACGGTGAGGACATCGCCACCGTGCTGGCCTGGGCCGAGCAGAGCGCCGCGAGACTCACCGAACTCGAGGGCGACGACGAGCGGATCGGGGAGCTGACCGCCGAGCGGGACGCTCTGCGGTCCGAACTGGGCGGGCTGGCGCAGGCGTTGACGGACGCCCGGACGGAGGCCGCCGAGCGGTTCGCCGCCGCCGTGACCGCCGAGCTGGCCTCGCTCGCCATGCCGCACGCGCGCGTGTCCTTCGACATCCGGCAGACCGAGGACCCCGACGGCGTCGAGGTCGGCGGCCGTCCGGTCGCCTACGGCCCCGCGGGCGCCGACGAGGTCGAGTTGCTGCTGGCCCCGCACCCGGGCGCGCCGCCCCGGCCGATCGCCAAGGGCGCGTCCGGCGGTGAGCTGTCACGGGTGATGCTGGCCGTGGAGGTCGTGTTCGCGGGGACGGATCCCGTGCCGACGTACCTCTTCGACGAGGTCGACGCCGGGGTCGGCGGCAAGGCGGCGGTCGAGATCGGCCGGCGGCTCGCGCGGCTGGCGAAGACCGCGCAGGTCGTGGTCGTGACGCATCTGCCGCAGGTGGCCGCCTTCGCCGACCGGCAGTTGCTGGTCGAGAAGACCAACGACGGGTCCGTGACCCGCTCCGGCGTCAAGGTCCTCGAGGGGGAGGACCGGGTACGGGAGCTGTCCCGCATGCTCGCCGGCCAGGAGGACTCCGAGACGGCCCGGGCGCACGCGGAGGAACTGCTCGCGGCGGCCAGGGCGGACGCCTAGGTCTGTTGCGAAAGTGGCGTCGCACGGCGGAGACCGCGTTCGCAACAGCCCCTCGGAGCGATGCACCGGCGGTGGTGTGACAAGGGCCGGGTGGGTCGCCCGATTTCACTCGTGTGGGTGACCCGGCCCGGCGCACACCCCTGATGCCGCGCCCCGCTGTCGCGTCGCGGGGGCTCCGGCGTTCCCGGAACCCCCTTATGTCCTGGCATCCTTGGCGGAGTACGCGTCGTGACCGCCCGACCCGAACCAGGAGCCCGGCCACGTGACCCCCGTGAGCAGCCACTCACCGCACGGCCAGTTGCCGCTGCGCACCGTGCAGGTGCTGGGCGGAGGCAATGCCGCCAGCAGTGCGCATGTGCGCTCGCTGGCCGCGGGGCTCGTCGCGCGGGGCGTGAAAGTCACGGTGTGCGCCCCTTACGAGGCCGATCGCGCCTATGACTTCAGCGGAGTCGGCGCCGACCACGTGCACGTGCCGCGCAGCAGCGACCCGGTGTCGGTGGCGGCGCTTCGCGCGGCCTGCGCCCACGCCGATCTGGTGCACGCGCACGGCCTGCACGCCTCCTTCCGTACCGTCCTCGCCCTCAGCGGGCGGCGCGTGCGCACACCGCTGGTGGTGACGTGGCACGACCGGGCGCACGCCGACGGGGCCCGTGCCCACATGCTGCGGGTGCTGGAGCGCAGGGTCGTGAAGGCGTCCACCGTGGTGCTGGGGACGACCTCGCCGCTCGTGGACCGGGCCAGGCTCACCGGCGCGCGGGACGCCCGGCTCGCGGCCGTCGCCCTGCCCGGCCCCCGCAGCCCCCGCGAACACGACGACCCCGACCGGCTGCGGCCCAAGGTGCGCGCCGAACTCGGAGCCGTCGGAAGGCCGTTGCTGATGGCCGTCGGCTCCCTGGAACGGCACCGCGGGTACGACGTGCTGCTGGACGCCGCACGCGCCTGGCGCCGGCTCGACCCCGTGCCGCTGGTCGTGATCGCCGGGGAAGGTCCGCTGCGTGGTGAACTCCAGGGCCGGATCGAGGAGGAGGGGCTGGCGGTCCGGCTCATCGGGCGGCGTGACGACATCACCGACCTGCTCGCCGCCGCCGACCTGGCCCTGCTGCCGAGCCGCTGGGAGGCCCGCTCCGTCCTCGCTCAGGAGGCCCTCCACGCGCGCGTGCCGCTCGTCGCGACGGAGGTCGGCGGCATCCCCGAACTCGTCGGCGACGCGGCCGAACTCGTCCCGTACGGCGACGCGAAGGCCCTGGCCGACGCCGTCGTACGGCTGCTCGACGACCCGGCGCGCCGGGAGCTGCTGACGGCCAGGGGCGCCCGGCAGGCCGCCACCTGGCCGACCGAGGACGAGACGGTCGCCCAGGTCCTCAGCGTGTACGACGAGCTGACGCAACCCCGCCCGCTCGCCTAGCGGCGCTCAGGGGCCTCTAGGGGACGTGTCTGCGGGCCCGCAGGGCCAGGCTCAGGGCCAGGACCGTCTGCGGGTCGTCGAGGTCCGTGCCGAGCAACTCCCCGATGCGGGCCAGACGGTTGTACAGGGTCTGCCGGTTCAGATGCAGCTCCCGGGCCGTCTCGGCCTTGCGTCCGGCGTGGGCGAGGTAGGTCGTCAACGTGGGCAGCAGCGGCGGCCGGGAACGGCGGTCGTGTTCCAGCAGCGGGCCGAGGGCGCGGTCGACGAAGGCCGCCAGGTCCGGATGGTCGCGCAGCCGCCACAGCAGCAGGTCGATGTCGAGCCGGCGGGCGTCGTACCAGGGCCGGTCCGCAAGCCCCTGGGCCGCCGTGGCCGTCTCGGCCGCGTGCCGCAGGCCCGAGGCCGCCGCCGGCCAGCCGCCGGCCGTCCCCACGACCACCACGGGCGGTTGCCCGCCCGGCCGCGGTATCCCGGCCCGGCCCACACCGGCCCGCAGCGCCGCCGCGACCCGGTCCGCGACGGCCGCCCGCTCCGACTCCGCACGCAGCCCGAGCAGCACCAGCACACGCCCCTCCACCGGCCGCACGCCGAGCAGCACGGGCACGCCCACCGCGGCCAGCTCCTCCGAGATCGCCCGGGCCGGAACGGCCCAGCCTCCCCCACCCGGGGACAGGGCTTCCCCGAGCCGCATGACCACCGGCAGCAGCGGCCCCTCGCCCGGACGGAAGCCCAGCACGCGGGCCTGCGCCGGGGCGTCCTCGGCCGTCACCCGGCCCTCGGCGAGGTCGGTGAGGAAGTCGCCCCGCCCGCGCGCCGCCAGCTCCTCCTCCTGGCGGGCCTGCATCAGCACCACGGCCAGGATGCCCGCGGCCCGCTCGGCCGCCATCCGGTGCACCGGCGCCAGGGGAGTGCGCACCGGCAGCAGGACGAGACGCGCCCGGACGCCCCCGCTGCCGGGCCCGCCGCCCGGCACGTCCACCAGGACCGACCCCGCGAGCGGCGGCTCGTCCTTGTGCTGGCCGCGCAGTCCCTCCCACACCTGGAGCGGGTCCGCGCCCTCGGGACCGGCCCCGGCGGCGTACAGCAGCTGCCCGTCCGCGGTCTCCAGGAACACGGGGTTGCCGGCGAAGTCGGCCAGGATGCCGAGCACCTGGGGCACCCCGCCGCCGCCCAGCACGGCCTGAGTGCACCGCCGGTGCACCTCCTCGGCCCGCTGCAACAGGGCGTAGTGGCCGTTGACGATCTCGGTGTGGACCTCTTCCGTGACCGTGACGAACGGCACCTCGCGGTGCAGCTGGACCAGGGGCAGCCCGGCCGCGCGCGCGGTGTCGACGAGGGCCGCGGGCAGCCGGGTGAAGCGCGGTCCGAGCTCCACGACCAGGGCCGCGATGCCGCGCTCGGCCAGGGTGCGCACGAACGCCCGCTGCTCGGCAGGGCGGGTGCCGAGACCGTAGCCCGTGCTCAGCAGCAGTTCCCCGCCCTTGAGCAGCGAGGCGATGTGCGGCACTTCGCCCGCGTGCACCCAGCGCACGGTCCGCCCGAGCCGATCGGCCCCCGCCAGCACCTCGGGCAGGCCGCTGCGCAGCCCCGGCAGTTCCAGCGCCCGCCGCACGGTGATCCCGGCGCCCTGGGTGTCGTGCGCGCTGTCCGTCCCGCTGTCCATGTGCCGGACGCTACCCGCGCGGGTGCCTCACGGACATCTCCGGAGGGGCAGCGGGACGATCACCGCCCGGATCTCGTCGCGGACCACCCCGATTACGGGGTGATCGGCCGGGTAGGGCGCCGTCATGGACATGAGCGTGGTCGCGGTGGGGCGGGAGGACGACAGTCCGGTCGAGGAGCCGTTGCGGTCCGCGGTGCTCGCCGACCGGCTCGGGTACCGGGAGGTGTGGGCGGGCGAGGGACCCACGTGGGACTCGTTCGTCCTGGCCGCGGCGATCGGCGCGGCCACCGAGCGGGTCGCGTTGACCGCCGGGCCCGTGCCGGTGTCGGTGCGGGACCCGCTGACCATCGTGCGGGGCGCCGCTTCGGCCGCGGCCGTCACCGGCCGGCCCGTCGGCGTCGCCCTTGGCACCTCCAGCAAGCGCGTCGTCGAGGGCGTGCACGGCAGGCCGCGCACCCGGCCCGCCGCCGCCCTCGCGGAGTCGGCGGCGGCCGTGCGGACACTGATGCAGGGCGTGCCCGGCGAGCCGATCGTGCCCGGCAGCGGCTTCCTGCGCCGGCTCCCGCCGCCCGGAGGGACGGTCACCGTCGCGGCGTTCGGGGAGCGGGCGGTGGCCGCGGCCGTCGGGCACGCCGACCGGATGCTGCTCGACCTCGTCTCGCCCGAGCAGGTCCGCATGCTGCGGGCCCGGATGCACGCCGCCGCGGAGAAGGCGGGCCGGACACCGCCGCGGCTGGCCGCCTGGCTGCCCGCCGCCGTCGACCCGGAGCCGGAGTCGCTCACCCAGATCCTGCGCAGCGTCGTGGGCTACCTCGCCGTGCCGGGTTACAGCGACATGTTCGTCGACGCGGGGTTCGCCGCCGTCGTCGAGCTGGCCGCCAAGGGCGCCGACCCGGACACCCTGCTGCGGGCCCTGCCGCCCGAGGCCGCGGGCACGGTCGCCCTGGTCGGCGACACGGACACCGTCCGCGCCCGCATCGCCGCCTACGCCGAGGCCGGGCTGGACGAGATCGCCCTGGTCCCGGCCACGGCCGGCGACCCCGCGGGGGAGCGCACGCTCACGGCTCTCAGGCCGCAGTGACACTCCAGGGGGCCCACTTACGGCTTCTCAGGCCGCAGTGACACCCCCGGGGCCGCCCGCTTACGGCTCTGAGGCCGCGGTGCCCCCCCCGGGGGCCGCCCGCTCAGCCGCCGTACGCGCCCGAAGCGGTCAGACGCAGGGCCGTGTCGATCAGCGGCACGTGGCTGAACGCCTGCGGGAAGTTGCCGACCTGGCGCTGCAGGCGTGGGTCCCACTCCTCGGCCAGCAGACCGAGGTCGTTGCGCAGCGACAACAGCTTCTCGAACAGCTTGCGGGCCTCGTCGACGCGGCCGATCATCGCCAGGTCGTCGGCCATCCAGAACGAGCAGGCCAGGAACGCGCCCTCGTCGCCGGGCAGACCGTCGACATTCTCGTCACCGCTGGTGGTCGGGTAGCGCAGGATGAAGCCGTCCGACGTGGACAGCTCCCGCTGGATCGCCTCGATCGTGCCGATGACCCGCTTGTCGTCCGGCGGCAGGAAGCCCACCTGCGGGATCAGCAGCAGGGAGGCGTCCAGCTCCTTCGAGCCGTACGACTGCGTGAAGGTGTTGCGCTCCTTGTCGTAGCCCCGCTCGCACACGTCCCGGTGGATGTCGTCGCGCAGCTCCCGCCAGCGCTCCAGCGGGCCGTCCGCGTCGCCGGACTCGATCAGCTTGATCGTGCGGTCGACCGCGACCCAGGCCATCACCTTGGAGTGCACGAAGTGGCGGCGAGGGCCGCGCACCTCCCAGATGCCCTCGTCCGGGTCCTGCCAGTGGTCCTCCAGGTAGCGGATCAGCTTCAGCTGGAGCAGGGAGGCGTAGTCGTTGCGGGCGAGGCCCGTCATGTGGGCCAGGTGCAGGGCCTCGGTGACCTCGCCGTACACGTCCAGCTGGAGCTGGTGGGCCGCGCCGTTGCCGACCCGGACCGGGGTGGAGTTCTCGTAGCCCGGCAGCCAGTCCAGTTCCGCCTCGCCGAGCTCGCGCTCGCCGGCGATGCCGTACATGATCTGCAGGTTCTCCGGGTCTCCGGCCACCGCCCGCAGCAGCCACTCGCGCCAGGCGCGGGCCTCCTCGCGGTAACCGGTGCGCAACAGCGAGGACAGCGTGATCGCCGCGTCGCGCAGCCAGGTGTAGCGGTAGTCCCAGTTGCGGACGCCGCCGATGTCCTCCGGCAGGGAGGTGGTCGGCGCGGCGACGATGCCGCCGGTCGGGGCGTACGTCAGGGCCTTCAGCGTGATCAGCGAGCGGACCACGGCCTCGCGGTAGGGCCCGTGGTACGTACAGTGGTCGACCCACTCGCGCCAGAAGTCCTCCGTCGCCTCCAGCGACTGCTCCGGCTCGGGCAGCGGCGGCGGCTCCTTGTGCGAGGGCTGCCAGGAGATCGTGAACGCGATCCGGTCACCGGGCGCGACCGTGAAGTCCGCGTACGTCGTCAGCGACTTGCCGTAGGTCTCCGCGGATGTGTCGAACCACACGGAGTCGGGACCCGCGACGGCCACCGTGCGCCCCTCGTGCTTGTGCACCCACGGCACCACCCGTCCGTAGGAGAACCGCATCCTGAGCGCCGAGCGCATCGGCACCCGGCCCGAGACGCCCTCCACGATCCGGATGAGCTGCGGGGCGCCGTCACGCGGCGGCATGAAGTCCGTCACCCGGACCGTGCCCCGCTGGGTGTCCCACTCGGACTCCAGGATCAGCGAGTCGCCCCGGTAGCTGCGCCGCGCGGCGGTGGGGGGCTGCTGGTCGGAGGCGTACGCGGGGCCCAGCCGCCAGAAGCCGTGCTCCTCGTTGCCCAGCAGGCCGGCGAAGATGGCGTGCGAGTCGAAGCGGGGCAGGCACAGCCAGTCGACTGTCCCGTCCCGGCAGACCAGGGCAGCGGTCTGCATGTCTCCGATGAGTGCGTAGTCTTCGATGCGCCCGGCCACGTGCAACTCCAGTCGAACGGCCACGTCACCCCACGAGGGGGCTGTCGCTAGTGCGGTCAAGGGGGGTTTTCAGCAAGTCTTGCAGTGCGTCATTGAGCGATGAAGCAAAACAGGTCGCTCAGCCGTGATGCAAAGCGCCAATTCTTGCGCAACGAACTGACGAGCTCACGTTGTTCCGGTGTTACGGGCGGGGGGTGGTGCCGTTGGGCCGGACGGGCTCGGCAGCGAGTGTCCGAGCAGGATACGACGCACGCTGATGATCCGGGTGCTCGTCCAGGCAAGGTGGGTACGCCGAACGAGTGAGCAACGGGTGAGGGACCCGTGACGACGGTCGCCTCCGTGTCGGGATGTGTGCGGAGCGTGGCCGGAAGCCATCGCCTCGCGGCGCTGATACGCTGGTAGCCCGTGGACCGGTGGGCCCCTGCCCGACAGGAAACCCCCGAACCGCAGCGACGGCACCCCGGAGATCTCCGGCGGGCAGCCGCACCGCACCCCCAGACCGCGACCACGGGAGCCCCGTCTTGGCCATGCCGCCCGCCGCATTTCGTAATTCGACGACCAAGCACATCTTCGTCACCGGGGGTGTCGCCTCCTCGCTCGGCAAGGGCCTGACGGCCTCCAGCCTCGGCATGCTGCTCAAGGCCCGGGGCCTGCGCGTCGTGATGCAGAAGCTCGACCCGTACCTGAACGTGGACCCGGGCACGATGAACCCCTTCCAGCACGGTGAGGTGTTCGTCACCAACGACGGCGCCGAGACCGACCTGGACATCGGCCACTACGAGCGCTTCCTCGACCGCGACCTCGACGGCTCCGCGAACGTCACCACCGGCCAGGTCTACAACACCGTGATCGCCAAGGAACGGCGCGGCGAGTACCTGGGCGACACCGTGCAGGTCATCCCGCACATCACCAACGAGATCAAGCACCGCATCCGCCGCATGGCGACGGACGAGGTCGACGTCGTGATCACCGAGGTCGGCGGCACGGTCGGCGACATCGAGTCGCTGCCGTTCCTGGAGACCGTCCGCCAGGTCCGTCACGAGGTCGGCCGTGACAACGTCTTCGTCGTCCATATCTCGCTCCTGCCGTACATCGGCCCCTCGGGTGAGCTGAAGACGAAGCCCACCCAGCACTCGGTTGCGGCCCTGCGCAACATCGGTATCCAGCCGGACGCGATCGTGCTGCGCTGCGACCGCGAGGTGCCCACCGCGATCAAGCGGAAGATCTCGCTGATGTGCGACGTCGACGAGGCCGCCGTCGTGGCCTGCCCCGACGCCCGCTCGATCTACGACATCCCGAAGACGGTGCACGGCGAGGGCCTGGACGCCTACGTCGTCCGCAAGCTGGACCTGCCGTTCCGCGACGTCGACTGGACGACCTGGGACGACCTGCTCGACCGCGTCCACAACCCCGACCACGAGATCACCCTCGCCCTGGTCGGCAAGTACATCGACCTGCCCGACGCCTACCTGTCGGTCACCGAGGCGCTGCGCGCCGGCGGCTTCGCCAACCGGGCCCGCGTGAAGATCAAGTGGGTCACCTCCGACGACTGCAAGACCCCGGCCGGTGCCGCTCAGCAGCTCGGCGACGTCGACGGCGTCTGCATCCCCGGCGGCTTCGGCGACCGCGGTGTGCTCGGCAAGGTCGGCGCGATCAAGTACGCCCGCGAGAACAAGATCCCGCTGCTCGGCCTCTGTCTCGGCCTGCAGTGCATCGTGATCGAGGCCGCGCGCAACCTGGCCGACGTCACCGACGCCAACTCCACCGAGTTCGACCCGGCCACCTCCCACCCGGTCATCTCCACCATGGCCGAGCAGCTCGACATCGTCGCCGGCGAGGGTGACATGGGCGGCACCATGCGGCTCGGCATGTACCCGGCGAAGCTGGCCGAGGGCTCGATCGTGCGCGAGGTGTACGACGGCAAGGAGTACGTCGAGGAGCGCCACCGGCACCGCTACGAGGTGAACAACACCTACCGCGCGGAGCTGGAGAAGAAGGCGGGCATCGTGTTCTCCGGCACCTCGCCGGACGGCAAGCTCGTCGAGTACGTCGAGTACCCCCGCGACGTCCACCCGTACCTGGTCGCGACCCAGGCGCACCCGGAGCTGCGCTCGCGTCCGACGCGTCCGCACCCGCTGTTCGCCGGACTCGTCAGGGCCTCGGTCGAGCGGAAGACTTCCAAGTAACACACCAGTTGTACGGTGGCCGGGGTGCATCCCTTCAAAGGGTGTGCACCCCGGTTTCGTTTCGGCAGGTCGCACGGCACGTGGAAGGACAGGCATGACGATCAAGGACACCCCGGAGGAGTGGGAGATCCGGGCGACGGCGACCCCCTTCACGGGCAACAAGACCTCCGTCCGCACCGACGACGTGGTCATGCCCGACGGCACCGTGGTCGGCCGTGACTACCAGGTCCACCCCGGCTCCGTGGCCGTCCTCGCCCTCGACGAGGCCGACCGTGTGCTGGTGCTGCGCCAGTACCGTCACCCCGTGCGCCACAAGCTGTGGGAGATCCCGGCCGGGCTGCTCGACGTGCCCGGCGAGAACCCGCTGCACGCGGCGCAGCGCGAGCTGTACGAGGAGGCGCACGTCAAGGCCGAGGACTGGCGGGTGCTGACCGACGTCTACACCACGCCCGGCGGCTGCGACGAGGCCGTCCGGATCTTCCTCGCGCGGGACCTGTCCGAGGCCGAGGGCGAGCGTTTCGCCGTCGAGGAGGAAGAGGCCGACATGGAACTCGACCGGGTGCCGGTCGAGGACCTGGTGCGGGGCGTGCTGGCCGGTGAGCTGCACAACAACTGCCTCGTCGTGGGCGTGCTGTCCCTGGTCGCCGCGCGTTCCGGGGACGGCCTGGACGCCCTGCGCCCGGCCCAGGCGCCGTGGCCGGCTCGCCCGTTCGAGGCGTAGCGCTCCGCGGGGGTGCCGGGACGGGTGGGGGCCGCGGAGGTCGTCGGTCGGGTGCGGCGGCGTCGTGGTTTGTCGCGCAGTTTCCCGCGCCCCTTTCGGGCGCTGCCCCGAAGCTGTCGGTCCTACGATCTGCTGATCCGATCGGGGGATGCGTACGTCGTGCCCGCCCTGCTCCTCCGGGAGCGTTGCAGAGCGTGAACTAGGCTCTGGGGCACGCCCGCACCGGAGTCCCGGCGGGCTTGCGTGTGCGGTGGGACGGGAGTGTGGCCCGTGACGGATCAGGTCGTGGAGACAGGCGACGTGCGGCCGGCCGGGCCCGCTGCCGGGGCGAGCGAGTTCCTCGGCCGCACACGGGAGTTGAAGGAACTGCGCGCCGACATCGAGCGCGCCGGACTGGACACCCTGGCCGGTCGCAAGGCACCCCGCGCGCGCGTGCTGCTCATCGCCGGCCGGCCCGGTTCGGGCCGTACCGCACTCGCCGGGGAACTCGTCCGGCAGGTCGCGGACCGTTACCCCGACGGGGTACTGCGCGTCGGCCTGACCGACCCCGACGGCATCCCCGTCCCCGTCGGACGCGCCGCCCGGGACCTCCTGACCGCGCTGGACGAACAGGCACCGGCCGGGGCCTGTGAGGACGACCTCAGCGACGCTCTGCGCACCGCCCTGGCCGGCCGCCGGGCCCTGCTCCTGCTGGACGACGCGGCCGACGCCGAGCAGGTCGACGCCCTGCTGCCCGATTCCCCGGACTGTCTCGTCGTCGCGGTCTCCGGGGGCCCGCTGACCGGCATCTCCGACGTCCGCCCCTGCACCCTGGGCGGACTGGACGCCAAGTCCGGGGTGGAGCTGCTGACCCGGTTCACCGGCTCGGTCCGCATCACCGTCGATCCCCGGGCCGCCGAGGGCCTCGCCGAGGAGTGCCAGGGGCAGCCCGCCGCGTTGATGCTGGCGGGCGGCTGGCTCGCGGCCCGCCCCAAGGCCGCCGTCTCCGACCTGGCCAAGCAGCTGCGCGCCGACGACTCCGAGGGCACCGCCCTCACCCGGGTCTTCCGGCTCGCCCACGCCGCCCTGCCCCCGGCCGCCGCCCGGATGCTGCGCCTCCTCGCCCTCGCCCCGGCCGGTCTCGTCGACCCGCAGACCGCCTCCGCGCTCGTCGGCTGCTCGGTCGACAGCGCCCGCACCACCCTCGACGACTTCGTCGCCCTGGGCTTTCTGCACGCGGTGGACTCCCCGGTGCCGCAGTACGTGGTGCCCGGCTGTCTGCACCCGCTGCTGCGGATCCTCGCCGAGCACCACGAACGCCCGGCCGATCTCCAGCTGGCCCGCGCCCGCATGCTGGAGCGCACCGTCCGGCTGCTCCAGGCCTGCCGGGCGATCACCGAGACCGACAGCCCGCAGGCCCGCCAGAAGCTCCTCGACATGCCCCGCGCGCTGCGCTTCCCCACTCCGCGGGCGGCCGCCGACTGGCTGCGCCTGACCCGGCCCGCCCTGCTGGCCTCGGCCCGGCTCGCGGTCGCCGACGGGGAGCTGGACACCCTGGCCCGACGGCTGATGTCCCAGCTGGTCCGGACGATGGCGGCGCACATCGGCACCCGGGCCGCCGCGCCCGACCTCTACGACGTCCACGGCATGGTCCTCGACGTAGCCGAGCGCCGGAACCTGCCCCGCGAGCGGGCCGCCGCCCTGCTGAACCTCGGCGACCTGGACGCCCGCACCGGCCGTACCTCCGACGCCCTGGCGCGCTACCGGGCCGCGCTGGACGCCGGGCGCGAGGTGAACGACCCGTACGCGACCGGCCGCGCGATGGAATCCGTAGGCGGCGCGCACCTGGAGCTCGGTGACGTCGACCGGGCCGCCGACTGGTTCGGCCGTGCCCTGGCCGAGCGGCTCGCCCGGGGCGAGCGCGCCGAGGCCGCCCGGCTCTACGGACGCATCGCCGCCGCCCACACGCTCGCGGGCCGCTACGGCGAGGCCCTGCGGAACTGGCGTGCGGCCATCGCCGGTCATCGCAAGAGCGGCGACGCGGCCGCCCAGGCCCGGGCCCTGAGCGAGCTGGCCCGGGTCCAGGAATACACGGGCCGTCCCGAGGAGGCGCTGCGCACCTGCCGGGAGGCCGTGGAGTGGGCGCGGCGCGCCGAGGACCCGCGGCTGCAGGCGGCCCTGCACCTGCGGGTCGCCGAGACCCTCGAACGTCTGGGTGATCCCGCGTCGGCGGGGCTGCACCGGGGCGCCGCCGAGGGGCTTCTCGGCGACTCAAACCTTCAAAATGACCCTGACGCCTGCGAAATCCGTACCGCATCAGCTGAAGATTGATGCAATGAAAGGCTGGACAGCGAGAACACCTTCATTAGACTGGCTCTGCCGCACGTTCTCCTGCGGTCTCTCCCGGTGTGCCCGTGCGTGCCCGGGTATGTCTAAGTAAGACCCCCCATACCCTCTGAGCCAAGGACCGTGATCGACGTGAAGGTCGGCATCCCCCGCGAGGTCAAGAACAACGAGTTCCGGGTGGCCATCACCCCCGCCGGTGTGCACGAGCTGGTGCGCCACGGCCACCAGGTCGTCATCGAGCGCGACGCCGGCGTCGGCTCCTCGATCGCGAACGAGGAGTACGTCGCCGCGGGTGCGCAGATCCTGGGCACCGCCGACGAGGTGTGGGCCGCCGCCGACCTGCTCCTGAAGGTCAAGGAGCCCATCGCCGAGGAGTACCACCGCCTCCGCAAGGACCAGACGCTCTTCACCTACCTGCACCTGGCCGCCTCCAAGGAGTGCACGGACGCCCTCCTGGAGTCCGGCACCACGGCCATCGCCTACGAGACCGTCGAGCTGCCGAGCCGCGCACTGCCTCTGCTCGCCCCGATGTCCGAGGTCGCGGGCCGGCTGGCCCCGCAGGTCGGCGCCTACCACCTGATGCGTGCCAACGGCGGCCGCGGCGTGCTGCCCGGCGGTGTCCCGGGTGTGCTGGCCGGCCGCGCCGTCGTGATCGGCGGCGGCGTCTCCGGCTGGAACGCCGCGCAGATCGCCATCGGCATGGGCTTCCACGTGACCCTGCTCGACAAGGACATCAACAAGCTCCGCGAGGCCGACAAGGTCTTCGGTACGAAGATCCAGACCGTCGTCTCGAACGCCTTCGAGCTGGAGAAGGCCTGCCTGGAGGCGGACCTCGTCATCGGCGCGGTGCTGATCCCCGGCGCCAAGGCCCCGAAGCTGGTCACCAACGAGCTCGTCTCGCGCATGAAGCCCGGAAGTGTCCTTGTCGACATCGCGATCGACCAGGGCGGCTGCTTCGAGGACTCCCGCCCGACCACCCACGCCGAGCCGGCCTTCCGGGTCCACAACTCGGTCTTCTACTGCGTCGCCAACATGCCCGGCGCCGTGCCGAACACCTCCACCTACGCGCTGACCAACGCCACGCTGCCGTACATCGTCGAGCTGGCCGACCACGGCTGGGCCGAGGCGCTGCGCCGCGACCCCGCGCTGGCCAAGGGTCTCAACACCCATGACGGCAAGGTCGTTTACCGCGAGGTCGCCGAGGCGCACGGCGTGGAGCACGTGGAGCTGTCCTCGCTGCTCGGCTGACCCGCCCACCGATGCCCGGCAGCCGCCAAGTCGGCTAACCCACCGACCGGTAAAGGCGATACGTCAACACACGTCGTCAACGCCGCGCACCCGGCCGGACCTTGCCCGACAAGGTCCGGCCGGATGTGTGTATGGTCACTTCGCGATTCTCGGGCAACTCGCCTCGAACGTAACCCTTCAACCGATTCGCACACCGGTGAAACCTGCCGTGCGACGGCCGTACGCCCTTGACAGCGGGATGTTTCATTGCCGACACATCGGGCCGGGTCCGGCGGATTGTGTTGCTGCGGACGCCCGACACGCCATAGAGTCGCCAGCTGTCGGCATGGTGCCACGCTGACCTGTCTAGAAGTTTCCTGGTCACCAAGGAGGTAAGACGACTTGTGAATGAGTCGACATTTACTCCCGGGGGTGGCCAACCAGGAATGCCTGCACGGGACCAGGAGCCCGCGGGATTCGCGGCTGTCGGCTCCGTCGCTGTGCGCACCTTCGCAGCCCACCAGAGTCAGCAGGCGACTCACACAGCACACCAGAAGATGGATGGCCATCACGTGAACGCCATGGCCGGCGACGGAAGTGGCGCGCCCCACAACCACTTCGCCGACTACGACGAACTGCCCGAGGGGCACTTCTACGACCCCGACGCGGAGTACGAGCCGGACCCCGAGTACGCGGCCACTCTCGCGCCCGACGCGGCCAGACAGCGCCGGGAGCGTGTCGGACCGACCGGGCGACCGCTGCCGTATTTCCCGATCCCGGGCCCGCTGCCCGAGCACGGTCCCGCGAAGATCATCGCGATGTGCAACCAGAAGGGCGGCGTCGGCAAGACCACGTCGACCATCAATCTGGGTGCCGCGCTCGCGGAGTACGGACGCCGGGTCCTGCTCGTGGACTTCGACCCGCAGGGCGCGCTGTCGGTCGGACTCGGTGTCAACCCGATGGAACTCGACCTCACCGTCTACAACCTGCTCATGGAGCGGGGGATGGCGGCCGACGAGGTGCTGCTGAAGACGGCGGTCCCCAACATGGACCTGCTGCCCAGCAACATCGACCTGTCGGCGGCCGAGGTCCAGCTCGTCTCCGAGGTCGCCCGCGAATCGACGCTGCAGCGCGCCCTGAAGCCGCTGCTGCCCGACTACGACTTCATCGTCATCGACTGCCAGCCCTCGCTCGGCCTGCTCACGGTGAACGCCCTGACGGCCGCGCACAAGGTGATAGTGCCGCTGGAGTGCGAGTTCTTCGCACTGCGCGGTGTGGCCCTGCTGACGGAGACCATCGAGAAGGTCCAGGAGCGGCTCAACCCGGAGCTGGAGCTCGACGGCATCCTCGCCACCATGTACGACTCGCGCACGGTGCACAGCCGTGAGGTGCTCGCGCGGGTGGTCGAGGCCTTCGACGACCACGTCTACCACACGGTCATCGGGCGCACCGTCCGCTTCCCGGAGACCACGGTCGCCGGTGAGCCGATCACCACGTACGCCTCCAACTCCGTCGGTGCCGCCGCCTACCGCCAGCTCGCCAGGGAGGTGCTCGCCCGGTGTCACGCCGAGTGAGTCTGCCGGGGGCCGACGAACTCTTCCGTACGACAGGGGGGATGGCGCTTCAGTCGTCCCAGCCCAGGCGTCAGGCCAACGGCGACGCCCGGGTGCCCGCCCCGGCGGGGGAGGGCGACGCGGCCGCCGCCGCGGAGGACGCGCCGCAGGCGGTGCCCGCGCAGGGCGGTGACGGCGAGGGTCCGGAGCATGTCGCGGCGGACGCGGAGCCGGCCGAGGCCGGGGAGGGCCACAGTCGTTCAGCGGCCGCCGAGCGCTCCGGCGCCGCCCGCAGGCAGGCGGCGCAGGAAGGTTCTGCCGCCGGTGCGGCAGCGGCCGCGCCCCGCAAGCGCGGGCGGAACCCCTCGCGCCGCCCCAGTGGCCGTGAGCGGCACGACGAGAAGATCACGGTGTACGTGTCGGCCGAGGAGCTCATGGACCTCGAGCACGCCCGTCTCGTCCTGCGCGGCGAGCACGGTCTGGCCGTGGACCGCGGCCGCATCGTCCGCGAGGCGGTCGCGGTGGTCCTCGCCGACCTGGAGTCCCGCGGAGACGCCAGCATCCTCGTACGACGACTGCGAGGGCGGTAGCGGTAGCCTGCGGGGGCCATGACCTCGAACGCTTCCCCACCTCCCCCCGGCGGCCGGCCCGGCCGCCGGCGTGCGCTGGGAAGGGGGCCGGAGGCTCCGCCGGCTGAGCCGCGAGAGGCCGATCCGCAGGAGGCCGGACCCTCCGCTCTGCCGGTCGAGCGGGCAGGGACCGAGGCGGCCGGGACCCCCGGGCCCTCGACGGATGGGCGCGGGGCAGCTCCGCCGGTCGAGCAGCGGGCGCAGACGGCCCCCTACGGAGCGCCGTCTGCGAGCGCGGCGGTCGCGCACGCGGGGTCGACCGTCCCGGAGGTCGAACCGAGCCTCCCGCCCCACAGCGCCGGGCCTGCGGCTTCGTCGGCCGGATCCCTGAAAGCCGCGGCCCCCGGGCCGGTGGCAACAGCCGGGGCCATGGCGCCGCCCGCGGAGGCGGCCGGGCCGGGTGCGCCGCCGGCGGACGTGGCCGAGCCCCGCGCGCGGCCTGCGGGCGCGGGCGGGCCGGCGTTCGTGGGTGAATCGGGAGGGACTGCCGCCGAGACGCCGTCTGCGGACGCGACCGTGTCCGAGGGGCCTTTCGCGCCCGCCCCGGACCTCCCGCCCCCGGCCGGTGACACCGACGTGGCGGCGGACGACGGGGTCTTCAAGGTCCGGCTCGCCAACTTCGAGGGGCCCTTCGATCTGCTGTTGCAGTTGATCTCGCGGCACAAGCTGGACGTCACCGAGGTCGCGCTGTCGAAGGTGACCGACGAGTTCATGGCGTACATCCGGGCGATGGGGCCGGACTGGGACCTGGACGAGACGACCGAGTTCCTGGTCGTCGCCGCCACCCTGCTCGACCTGAAGGCCGCGCGGCTGCTGCCCGCCGCCGAAGTGGAGGACGAGGGCGATCTCGCCCTGCTCGAAGCGCGGGACCTGCTCTTCGCCCGGCTGCTGCAGTACCGCGCCTACAAGCAGATCGCCGACATCTTCAGCGGGCGGCTCGACGACGAGGCCCGGCGCTACCCCCGGACCGTCGGACTCGAAGCGCACCACGCCGAACTGCTGCCCGACGTCGTCATCAGCATCGGGGCGGAAGGATTCGCCAAGCTCGCCGTCAAGGCGATGCAGCCCAGACCCAAACCGCAGGTCTACGTCGACCACATCCACGCCCCCCTGGTCAGCGTGCAGGAGCAGGCGCAGATCGTCGTGACCCGGCTCAGGGAGCTCGGCGAGGCCGTCTTCCGGGATCTCGTCGCGGACACCGACGACACCCTGACCGTCGTGGCGAGGTTCCTCGCCCTGCTGGAGCTCTACCGCGAGAAGGCCGTGGCCCTGGAGCAGGAGACCGCGCTCGGGGACCTGCTCGTGCGGTGGACCGGCGGCGACGGGGACGAGACGCCGACCGTCACCGACGAGTTCGACCGGCCGCCCGAGCCACCGAAGGAGGAGAAGAAGGCGTGAGCGAGCGAACGACCGACCTGCCGGCCGGACCGCGCACCGTCGCCGACCTCGATCTGAAGCCGGCGCTGGAGGCCGTCCTCATGGTCGTGGACGAGCCCGTGACCGAGGAGCACCTCGCGAAGATACTGGAGCGGCCGAGGCGCCAGATCGCGGACGCACTGCGCGAGCTGGCCGACGAGTACACCGTCCAGGGCCGCGGTTTCGAGCTGCGGTACGTCGCGAACGGCTGGCGCTTCTACACCCGGGCCGCCTTCGCGCCGGCCGTGGAGCGCTTCGTCCTGGACGGCCAGCAGGCCCGCCTCACCCAGGCCGCCCTGGAGACCCTGGCCGTCGTCGCCTACCGCCAGCCGGTCAGCCGCAGCAGGGTCTCGGCGGTACGCGGAGTGAACTGCGACGGCGTCATGCGCACCCTCCTCCAGCGCGGACTGATAGAGGAGGCGGGCACGGAACCCGAAACAGGTGCGATCCTGTACAGGACGACGAACTACTTCCTGGAGCGGATGGGCCTGCGCGGTCTGGACGAGCTCCCGGAGCTCGCGCCCTTCCTCCCGGAGGCGGAGGCGATCGAGGCCGAGACCCAGGAAGGCGTACCGTCGTTCGACCCGGACGCGCCTGACGACGACGTGCCGGGCAGCCGCCCGGCCACCCCGGGTACCGACGACGAAGACGACCAGACGGAACTTTGATGCGAAGCAGCAGCGGCAGGAACAGCAGCGGAAACAACGGCGGGAGCCGTGGTGGCAACAGCGGCGGCCGCGGCGGGAGTGGTGGTGGTCGCGGCAACTTCCGCGGCGCCGGCAACAACCGCGACGACAAGCAGGGCAGCGGCCGTCCGAAGAAGCCGCGCCCGGAGGAGCGGCGCTACGACGTGGGCCCCGGGGCGACGAAGGACGGCCCCAAGGCCGGACGTGGCGGTGCCGCGCGCGGCGGCGCCAAGGGCGGCCCCAAGCAGCCCCAGAGGCAGGGACGTACGGCCCCGGCCCGCCCGCGTGAGTACGAGGCGCAGGTCGAGGAGCGCAACCGCGACCGGTACGCCGGGAAGAAGGAGGTCAAGCTCCCGAAGACCTTCCCCGGCGCCGAGCAGGAGGGCGAGCGGCTGCAGAAGGTCCTCGCCCGCGCGGGCTTCGGCTCCCGGCGCTCCTGCGAGGAGCTGATCGAGCAGGCCCGGGTCGAGATCAACGGCGAGATCGTCCTGGAGCAGGGGCGGCGCGTCGACCCGGAGAAGGACGAGATCAAGGTCGACGGCCTGACCGTCGCCACACAGAGCTACCAGTTCTTCTCGCTCAACAAGCCCGCCGGGGTCGTGTCCACGATGGAGGACCCGGAGGGCCGGCAGTGCCTCGGTGACTACGTCACCAACCGCGAGACGCGGCTCTTCCACGTCGGCCGGCTCGACACCGAGACCGAGGGCGTCATCCTGCTCACCAACCACGGTGAGCTCGCCCACCGGCTGACCCACCCGAAGTACGGCGTGAAGAAGACCTACCTCGCGCACATCGTCGGGCCCATCCCGCGTGACCTGGGCAAGCAGCTCAAGGACGGCATCCAGCTGGAGGACGGCTACGCCCGCGCGGATCACTTCCGGGTCGTCCAGCAGACCGGCAAGAACTACCTCGTCGAGGTCACCCTCCACGAGGGCCGCAAGCACATCGTGCGCCGGATGCTCGCGGAGGCCGGCTTCCCGGTCGACAAGCTGGTCCGGGTCTCCTTCGGGCCGATCACCCTGGGCGACCAGAAGTCGGGCTGGCTGCGGCGGCTGTCCAACACGGAGGTCGGCATGCTGATGCAGGAGGTCGACCTCTAGACCTTGTGAGTGACCGGCACCCCCTTTTATAGTCGTGCTGACTATTAAAGGGGGTGCTGCTGCGTGGACGGCTACGACAAGTACGCCCACGAGCCCTTCGCCGTCACCGTCGACCTCGCGGTGTTCACCCTCCGGGAGGGCACGCTGCACGTGCTGCTCGTCGAGCGCGGACAGGAGCCGTACGCCGGGCGCTGGGCCCTGCCCGGCGGGTTCGTGCAGCCGGACGAGTCCGCGGAGACGGCCGCCCGGCGTGAACTCTCCGAGGAGACCGGCCTGTCCGACGTCTCCGGGCTGCATCTGGAGCAGCTGCGGACCTACAGCGAGCCTGGGCGCGACCCCCGCATGCGGGTCGTGTCGGTCGCCTTCGCCGCGCTGCTGCCCGACGCGCCCGAGGCGCACGGCGGCAGCGACGCCGCGCAGGCCCGCTGGGTGCCGTACGGGACGGCCGGGCCGCTCGCCTTCGACCACGACCGCATCCTGGCCGACGCACACGACCGCGTCGGCGCCAAGTTCGAGTACACCTGCCTCGCCACCGCCTTCTGCCCGCCCGAATTCACCCTGGGCGAGCTCCAGCAGGTCTACGAGACCGTGTGGGGCACGGCGCTCGACCGGCCCAACTTCCGGCGCAAGGTGCTCGCCACACCCGGCTTCGTCGAAGCCGTCCCGGGCGCCGCGCGACTCACCGGCGGCCGTGGCAAGCCCGCCGCGCTGTACCGCGCCGGAACCGCCATCGCCCTCCATCCACCCCTCCTCCGGCCCACCCGGGAAGGACGCCCCGCATGACCACGCTCGTCCACAAGCAGGCCGCCACCGGAGCGCTCACGGGTCTCGCGCTCGGGGACGCGCTGGGCTTTCCGACCGAGTTCAACGACGTCCCGTCGATCCTCGCCAAGTGCGGGCCGTGGCGGCGGATGGAGCTGCCGAAGCGCGCCTTCGTCTCGGACGACACCCAGATGACGCTGGCGCTGGGCCGGGCGGTGCGGACGGCGATGGACCGGGGGCTGCTCACCCCGCTGCGGCTGGCCCGGCCCCTGCGGGAGGAGTTCGTGGACTGGTACCAGTCCCCTGAGAACAACCGGGCTCCCGGTCGCACGTGTATGAAGGCCTGCTACCTGTTGAAGGACGAATCCCGCCCCTGGCAGGACGCCGGCCAGATCGAATCCAAGGGCTGTGGTGCCAACATGCGCGTCGCGCCCCTGGGGCTGGTCCCCGGCCTCAGTGACGAACAGCGCGCGGGCGCCGCCCAGTTGCAGTCCGCCCTCACCCACGGGCACCCCACCGCGCTCGCCGCGTCCGACCTCACCGCACACGCCGTACGCCTGCTCGCGCAGGGCGCCGAGCCGACCGGGCTGATCGGCCTGCTCCGCTCCTACGCCCTGGAGAACCGCAGTCACTACCACGAGCGCTGGCTCGGTGACCTGTGGCGGCGGGCCGGGGACCCGAGCCCCGGGCAGTTCATCGCCCGCGGCTGGGACGAGTGCCTGGAGGCCCTCGAACGGCTCCGACACGCCGTGCGCACCGTCTCGCCGGAGACCGACCCGTGTCTGGCCACCGGCGAGGGCTGGATCGCCGAGGAGGCCCTGGCGACCGGGCTGTTGTGCTTCCTGCTCTTCGTCGACGAGCCGGTGACCGCCCTGCGCCGCGCCGCCTGCACCGCCGGCGACTCGGACTCGATCGCCTGCCTGACGGGCGCCTTCGCGGGCGCGTACCTGGGCACGGAGGCCTGGCCCACCGAGTGGGCCGACCGCGTCGAGTACCGGAGCGACCTGCTCACCCTCGGGGCGCTCTGGGACGCGTGACGGCCCGGTGCCGGGCGAGCCTCAGGCCAGGCGGATCGAGTTCCCCTCCACGGTGATCTGCTCGGCGGGCAGCGGCTGGGTCGCCGGGCCGTGGGTCACCGCGCCGTCGGCGATCTTGAACTTGCTGCCGTGGCAGGGGCAGTTGATCGTGCCGTCGGATACGGACCCCACCGTGCAGCGCTGGTGGGTGCAGATCGCCGAGAAGGCTTTGAACCGGCCCTGCTCCGGCTGGGTCACCACGACCTTCTCGTCCGCGAAGATCTTTCCGCCGCCGACCGGGATCTCGTCGATGTTGGCCAGGACCTGCCCGGCGGGGGCGTCCGTCGTGTCCTGGCCGGTGGGGGAGCCCGTCGACGCGGAACCGCTGTCGTCGCCGCCCCCGCCGCAGGCCGCGACGAGTGCCGCCGCACCCGTGGCGCCGGTCGCGAGGAGAACCGTGCGGCGCGTGGTCTCGTAGCTCATGTCGTCACTCCGAACGTGCCAAGGGGATAAAACGGAATATGCCTTATCTAGGCACCGAACTTACCCAAAGGCGACGTTCCTGGCGTCTCACCGGGCGGGCGCCGCACACCCGGGCGCGCGGGCTGACTAGGCTGGTCGGACGTAGAGCGACACGCACGTCAGCAAGGAGCATCGCCGTGGCGGTACGAGCGGTCCGGGGCGCCGTCCAACTGGAACGGGACGAGGCCGGGCACATGGACGAGCAGGTCGGAGCCCTGCTCACGGAGATCCTGGAGCGCAACGACCTCTCCGCCGACGACCTGATCAGTGTCTGGTTCACAGCCACGCCCGATCTGCACAGCGACTTCCCGGCCGCGGCCGCCCGCAAGCTGGGCATCGTCGACGTGCCGCTGATCTGCGCCCAGGAACTGGACATCGAGGGCGCCATGCCCCGCGTCGTCCGCGTCCTCGCGCACATCGAGTCCGACCGGCCCCGGGCCGGCATCGCCCACGTCTACCTCGGCGCCGCGGCCGCCCTGCGCAAGGACATCGCCCAGTGAGGACCGCACTCGTCATCGGCACCGGCCTCATCGGCACCTCCGCCGCCCTGGTCCTGTCCCAGCGGGGCGTCACCGTGCACCTCGCCGACCCGGACCCCGAGCAGGCCCGTACGGCGGCCGCGCTCGGCGCCGGCACGGACGAGGCACCGGACGGGCCCGTCGACCTCGTGATCGTCGCCGCCCCGCCCGCACACGTGGCCGACGTCCTCGCCGACGCCCTGCGCCGCGGTGCGGGACGCGGCTACCTGGACGTCGCCAGCGTCAAGGGCGGGCCGCGCCGCGAGCTGGAGGCACGCGGCCTCGACCTGTCCGCGTACATCGGCTCGCACCCCATGTCGGGCCGCGAGAAGTCCGGCCCGCTGGCCGCGACCGGCGACCTCTTCGAAGGCCGTCCCTGGGTGCTCACCCCGACCCGGGACACCGACACCGAGGTGCTGAACCTCGCCCTGGAACTCGTCTCGCACTGCCGTGCCGTGCCGGTGGTGATGGACGCCGACGCCCACGACCGCGCCGTCGCCCTCGTCTCGCACATGCCCCACCTGGTCTCCAGCCTGGTCGCCGCGCGCCTGGAGCACGCCGAGGAGGCCGCCGTACGGCTGTGCGGGCAGGGCATCCGGGATGTGACGAGGATCGCCGCCTCCGACCCCCGGATGTGGATCGACATCCTCTCCGCGAACCCCGCGCCGGTCGCCGACCTGCTCACGGACGTCGCCGCGGACCTGGAGGAGGCCGTGCGGGCCCTGCGTGCCCTGCAGTCCTCCGACGACCACAAGCGCCGTGAGGGCGCCGGCGGGGTCGAGGACCTGCTGCGGCGCGGCAACGCCGGCCAGGTCCGCGTCCCCGGCAAGCACGGGTCCGCGCCGCGCGCCTACGAGGTCGTTGCCGTACTGATCGACGACCAGCCGGGGCAGCTGGCCCGGATCTTCGCCGACGCGGGCCTCGCCGGCGTCAACATCGAGGACGTACGCATCGAGCACGCGACGGGGCAGCAGGCCGGTCTGGTGCAGTTGATGGTGGAGCCGAAGGCCGCCCCGGTGCTGAGTGCCGCGCTGCGGGAACGGGGCTGGGCTCTGCGGCAGTAGGGCGGCGCGGTCGGTGGCCGGTTCCGGGGGCTGCCGCCCCCGGGCCCCCGCTTCGGCCTGAACGGCCTCGTCCTCAAGCGCCGGACGGGCTGGATGGGGATCGGGCGCGGTCGTCGGCCTTGGGCTGGGTGTGACCGGGCGCCGACGCTGGCCGTTGGGGTGGGTGTGGCCGGGCGCCGTCGTCGGCCGTGGGTCGGGTGTGGCGGGTGCCGTCGGCGGGCTCGCGCAGCCGCCCCGGACGCGCGGCCGGACGAGTGACCCGCACCCAGTAACCTTGTGCGGGGCACTCGCGCCCTCACCCCCGCCGAGCCCGGTTCAGGAAGGTCCCCACTGTGGAAAGCGCCACGCCAGTGATTGTCGCCATCGACGGCCCCGCCGGCACCGGCAAGTCGAGCACCTCGAAGGCCGTGGCGGCCCAGCTCGGGCTGAGCTACCTGGACACCGGCGCCCAGTACCGGGCCATCACCTGGTGGATGGTGAGCAACGGCATCGACATAGACGACCCGTCCGCCATCGCCGCCGTGGCGGGCAAGCCCGAGATCGTCTCCGGCACCGACCCGGAGGGGCCCGCCATCACGGTCGACGGGGTGGACGTGGCCGGCCCGATCCGCACCCAGGAGGTCTCCTCCAAGGTCAGCGCGGTCAGCGCGGTGCCCGAGGTGCGCGCCCGGATCACCGAGCTGCAGCGCTCGATCGCCGCCTCGGCGGAGAAGGGCATCGTCGTCGAGGGCCGGGACATCGGCACGACCGTGCTGCCCGACGCCGACCTCAAGATCTTCCTCACCGCCTCCCCGGAGGCGCGCGCCGCCCGCCGCAGCGGTGAGCTGAAGGGCTCCGACGTCCACTCCACCCGCGAGGCGCTCATCAAGCGCGACGCCGCCGACTCCAGCCGCAAGACCTCCCCGCTCGCCAAGGCGGACGACGCCGTCGAGGTGGACACCACCGAGCTCACGCTGGCCCAGGTCATCGAGTGCGTCGTCACCCTCGTCGAGGAGAAGCGGGCCGGAAAGTGACCGAGCTTCCTTCGGCGCGGGGTGCCGAGGTCGGGCGGCGCATCGGCGTCGGCCTGATGTACGGGCTGTGGAAGCCGCGCGTGCTCGGCGCCTGGCGGGTGCCCGCGAGCGGCCCGGTGATCCTCGCGGTCAACCACTCCCACAACATCGACGGCCCCATGGTCATGGGCGTGGCGCCCCGGCCGACGCACTTCCTGATCAAGAAGGAAGCCTTCATCGGCCCGCTGGATCCCTTCCTGCTCGGCATCGGGCAGGTCAAGGTCGACCGCGACACCACCGACCGCACGGCCATCACCCGGGCGCTGGGCGTCCTGGAAAGCGGCGGCGTGCTCGGCATCTTCCCGGAGGGCACCCGGGGCGAGGGCGACTTCGCCTCGCTGCGCGCCGGCCTGGCGTACTTCGCGGTGCGCAGCGGCGCCCCGATCGTGCCGGTGGCCGTGCTGGGAAGTTCCGAGCGGCGGGGACGGTTGATAAAGGGGCTGCCTCCTCTGCGGTCCCGCGTCGACGTCGTCTTCGGCGAGCCCTTCGAAGCGGGCGACGGCAGCGGCCGCCGGACGCGCAAAGCGCTGGACGAGGCGACCGGGCGCATCCAGAAGCAGCTGGCCGCCCACCTGGAAAACGCCAGGCACCTCACCAGGCGCTAGGCGACACTGAGTAGTGGATCAGCCCGGAACACCCCGGGTACTCCACCGACCACCACGAATGAACGACGAGGTACGGACTTCATGAACGACCACATCCAGCCCGACGGCTCGGACGCGTCCGAGGGCGCCGACGAGCACGACCACGGGGCGCTCGGCGACGCCGAGTTCGCGGAGTTCATGGAGCTCGCCGCGGAGGAGGGCTTCGACCTCGAGGACGTCGAGGGCGCCCTCGAGGAGGCGGGTCACGGCCCGCTGCCCGTGCTCGCCGTCGTCGGCCGCCCCAATGTCGGCAAGTCGACTCTGGTGAACCGCATCATCGGGCGCCGTGAGGCGGTCGTCGAGGACAAGCCCGGAGTCACCCGCGACCGCGTGACCTACGAGGCCGAGTGGGCCGGCCGCCGCTTCAAGGTCGTCGACACCGGCGGCTGGGAGCAGGACGTCCTCGGTATCGACGCCTCCGTGGCCGCCCAGGCCGAGTACGCCATCGAGGCCGCCGACGCGGTCGTCTTCGTCGTCGACGCCAAGGTCGGCGCCACCGACACCGACGAGGCCGTCGTCCGGCTGCTGCGCAAGGCCGGCAAGCCGGTCGTGCTCTGCGCCAACAAGGTGGACGGCCCGAGCGGCGAGGCCGACGCGTCCTACCTGTGGTCGCTGGGCCTGGGGGAGCCGCACCCGGTCTCCGCGCTGCACGGCCGGGGCACCGGCGACATGCTCGACCAGGTCCTGGAGGTGCTCCCCGACGCGCCGCGCCAGACCTTCGGCGCGGGTGGCATCGGCGGCCCGCGCCGCATCGCCCTGATCGGCCGCCCGAACGTCGGCAAGTCCTCCCTGCTGAACAAGGTGGCGGGCGAGGAGCGCGTCGTCGTCAACGAGCTGGCGGGCACCACCCGCGACCCGGTCGACGAGCTGATCGAACTCGGCGGCGTCACCTGGAAGTTCGTCGACACGGCGGGCATCCGCAAGCGCGTCCACCTCCAGCAGGGCGCCGACTACTACGCCTCGCTGCGCACCGCGGCCGCCGTCGAGAAGGCGGAGGTCGCGGTCATCCTGATCGACGGCTCCGAGTCCATCTCGGTGCAGGACCAGCGGATCGTCACCATGGCCGTCGAGGCGGGCCGCGCGATCGTCCTCGCGTACAACAAGTGGGACACCCTCGACGAGGAGCGCCGCTACTACCTGGAGCGGGAGATCGAGACCGAGCTCGGCCAGGTGGCGTGGGCGCCGCGGGTCAACGTCTCGGCGCGCACCGGCCGGCACATGGAGAAGCTGGTGCCGGCGATCGAGACCGCGCTGGCGGGCTGGGAGACCCGGGTCCCGACGGGACGGCTGAACGCCTTCCTCGGTGAGCTGGTCGCCGCCCACCCGCACCCGGTCCGGGGCGGCAAGCAGCCGCGCATCCTGTTCGGCACGCAGGCGGGCACCAAGCCGCCGCGGTTCGTCCTGTTCGCCTCGGGCTTCATCGAGGCGGGCTACCGGCGCTTCATCGAGCGCCGCCTGCGCGAGGAGTTCGGCTTCGACGGGACGCCGATCCACATCTCGGTGCGGGTGCGCGAGAAGCGCGGCAAGAAGAAGTAGCGCGAAACACCGGAAAGGGCGGCCCCGAACGGGGCCGCCCTTTCCGGTGTCCGGTGCTCGCTCAGACGTCGCCGCGCCGTCCCGGCGGCAGCGCGGCCGGGACGTAGTGCATCCCCGTGCCGTACGCGCCCGTGCCGTACGAGCCCGTGCCGTACGAGCCGACGGTCCCGACGCGCTGCCACTGCGGCTGCTGCCCGGCGGCATGTCGGGCGCTCTGGGCGCCCGCGCTGTAGGCACTGTACGAGCTGCCGTACGTCCCTCCGTACGTCCCTCCGTACGAGCCGGAACCGTGCGGGGTGTTCCCGAAGGCGGTGAAGCCCAGCTTTTCCTCGCCGCTGCGGTCGCCTGGCAGTGCGCGGAAGGACTTGACGTACTCGGCGTAGAGCGCGTCGTAGATCGGCGTGGCCGATGGGCCGCCCTGGGAGTCCTGAGCCGATCGCGCGGACGGGATCGGCGTGAAGGACTGGCGGCGGGGAACGTCGTATGCGTGCACGTATGTCCAAACGACCCCGCGGGTCAAGGGATGCGGCCCGGGTACGGCTTTCGCAGGTGGACGGCGTGGACGGGTGACGTGCGGCTCAGGTACCGGCCAGCGGCAGCGCCGAGGCGACCAGCTGTCCGTTCGCCGCCGCCTTGTCCAGCGCGTCCCGCAGCAGGTCCTCGCGCGGCTGGCGGCCGATCGAGCCGGCCGGCGCGGCGAACATCAGCACCTGCTGGTGCTTGTTGGCGGCCGCGCGCCACCCCTCGGTCACCTGGAGCGGCTGGTGCGCCTGCCACCAGGCGACCGGCTGGCCACCGCCCGCACCCGGCTGGAGCACCGCGTGCAGCTGACCCACGGCGAGCAGCACCGACCAGCCGTGCAGCACCGGTGGTACGGCGGACAGCTCGGTCAGCGGCATGAAGCCCTGCTCGATGAGCAGCGGCAGGAACTCGTCACCGCCGCCGGTCGAGCCGGGCCGGGCGATGGCCCCGGTCGGCTCGACCACCAGCGCCGGGTGCAGCTCCCCGCCGATCAGGACGAGCCCGCTGGTCACGCCGAGCACCGCCTGCTCGGGCACCACCTTGTCGGGCTCCAGGTCGACGGTGTCGCCGGTGATGGACTTCACGGCGCCCCGCAGCTGCTCCTCGGTGACCTGCACGACCTGCGAGGGCAGGCACCCGGCGTGGGCGAAGGCGAGGACGGCGGTCTCGTCGCCGATGAACAGGACGGTGCTGGTGCGCTCCTGCGCGGAGTCGCCCGGAGTGCGGCAGGACGTGCAGTCGTAACTGCCCGGGGCGGTCTCTCCGGCGAGCAGGCGGTCGGCTTCTTCGTCGCCGATCTCGGCGCGTACCTCGTCGCTGACGTCGAGCATGCGCGGCACGGGTGGCTCCCTCGGGGATGCGGTGCGTGGCAAAGCCGGGTGGCTCCCGGCCCGCGGTCCGGGTAGGTCCCGGCTCATGCAGAAGACAACGGGCGATCTGTGGCGGGAGTCACGCCCCAGGGCGAACGGAATCGAACCATCCAGCGCACGGAGTCACGCTTCGCGCGGAATCGCGCACTCACCGTCAACTCCCCGTACTGTAAGGGGCGTTGGGAGGGTGAAGTGGGTCACAGATCGCCAGGGGTGCTGGTCGACAAATCCGGAAATCCGCGAATGAAGTGGGTGTCCGGAAATTGCCGTTACCCGAGGTATCGGTGAACTGGCCTGCCCGGACGGGCGACTGGTTGATGCCGGCCGCCCACCTCCTTAGATTCCTCCGCCGTGTGCAACGAGCACCGCTCGGGTACGTCCACCGGCCGCCGGGTTCCCAAGGAACCGGGCACGGCACCGCTCCGGTGGACGGGGCGAGCGCGACCCTCGCGTCCCATGGCGCGGGAGCCGTGCTCCGCCTTGGGGGATCCCGGGTGTTTCGAAAGGGACCTACATGTCCGAATGTGCCGATACCACTCGCTCCACCGCCCGGAAGCACCAGGTTCGTACGACGGCGGTCCTCGCCGGGGCGGCACTGCTCGCGCCCCTCGGACTGCTGGCCGCGACCGGGAACGCCGCGGCGGCCGACAGCGGAGTGTGGGACCGCATCGCCCAGTGCGAGAGCGGCGGCGACTGGCACATCAACACCGGCAACGGCTACTACGGCGGACTCCAGTTCGCCCCCTCCACCTGGAACGCCTACGGCGGCACGGCCTACGCGCCGACCGCCGACCGGGCGAGCAGGTCCCAGCAGATCGCCGTCGCCACCAAGGTCCAGCGCGCCCAGGGATGGGGCGCCTGGCCCGTCTGCTCGGCACGCGCCGGGGCGAGCGGCGGCGCACCCGCCGCCGACCCGGTCACCTCCACCGGGCCTTCGGTGGCGAAGCCGTCGAAGGCCCCCGCGCGGGCCACGGAACACGCGGACCGCGGCTCCTCCCGCGGTGACTACACCGTCCGCCGCGGCGACACACTGAGCGGCGTCGCCGCCCGGCACGGCACCACCTGGCAGCGCCTCTACGCCGCCAACAGGGCCGCCATCGGGACGGACCCCGACGTGATCGTGCCCGGCCTGCGCCTCAGGTTCTGAGCCGCCGCTGCCCCTCGCCGGGACCAGGGCCCCGTCCGGTCGGCCGACCGGACGGGGCCCTGCCGCCCCGGATCAGTTCCCGAGCTCACCCGCCTCCCCGGCGAACACGACCGCCCCGCGGCGCAGTTCGTAGACGACGGCGGGCCGCTCCCGCAGGGCGGGTGGCAGCCGCTGCTCGGCGATCACCACGCAGGCGTCGAGGGCGCCCAGCAGCTCGTACGTCCGGGCCGCGACCGAGGGCGACATGCCCTGGGCGGGCTCGTCGACGAGCACCACGCGCGCGCGTGCGAGCAGTGCCCGGGAGAGGGCGAGCATGCGCTGCTCCCCGCCGGACAGGGTGCCCGCGCGCCGCTCCAGCAGGGGACGCAGCTGCGGGTAGGCGTCGAGGGCCACGGTGTGGTCGCGCGCGGTGAGTCCGAGGTTCTCGCGCACGGTGAGCGAGCCGAACACGGCCTGCCGATCCGGCACCAGGCACATCCCGCGCCGGGCGCGTTCGTAGGCCGGGACGCGGGTCACGTCCGTGCCGTCCCACACCACCGCGCCGCCCGACAGGGGCAGTGTGCCGGCCAGGGCGTTCAGGGCGGTGGTGCGGCCGGAGCCGTTGCGGCCCAGCAGCACGGTGAGCCCCGGGCCGGGAGCGACGAGGGTGATGCCGTGCAGCGCCTCCAGGGGGCCGTAGCGCACGCGTGCGTGGCGCAGGGAGAGCGTCGTCATCGTCCGGCCCCTCGTTCCAGGGCGTCCAGGACGTGTCCGGGCGGACCGGAGGCGATGATGCGGCCCGCGGTCATCACCTGCACGACGTCCGCGAGACCGGCCACCAGGTCCAGGTCGTGCTCGACGACGAGGAGAGCCGTGCCGTCGGCGGCCAGGGCCTTCAGTACCCGGGTCAGTGCGGCCACTTCGGCGGTGTCCAGACCTGCGGCGGGCTCGTCCAGGAGGAGGATGCGCGGGCTGCCCGCGAGGACCCGGGCCAGCTCGACGCGGCGCAGCGTCCCGGTGGGCAGTGCGGCGGCGGGCCGTGCGCGTACGGGCCCGTCGAGCCCCAGCAGCCTGAGGGCGCGTTCGACCGCGCCCGGGTCGGCCACCCGGCCCTGCTCGGCCCCCACCCGGACGTTCTCGGCCACGGTCAACGAGGGGAAGACGGCCAGTTGCTGGAAGGTCCGCGCGACACCGAGCCGGGTGCGGGCGTGGGCGGGCAGCGCGGTGATGTCCCGCCCGCCGAGCCGCACGGTCCCGCGCCCGGGCCGCAGTGTCCCGGCCAGACAGTGGAACAGGGTGCTCTTCCCGGCCCCGTTGGGCCCCACGACCGCGGTGATCCGGCCGGGGGAGAGGCCCAGGTCCACCCCGTCGAGGGCGGTGAGGCCGCCGTAGCGGACGTGGAGGTCCCGGGCGGTGAGGAGGGGCGCGGCGGCGGGGGCCGCGGCCATCGGGCGGCGTTCCGGACGGCCCTCGCCGTCGCGGCGTTCGCGTCGGCCGACAGGTCCCGTCCCTCCCGCCCCCTTCGCCCTCCGCACCACGCCCGTCGCCCCCATCGGCACCGGTGCCCTCCGCGCCGCCCGCGGCTCCGCCGGGTGCAGCAGCGCGCGGGTCCGCAGGCCCACCTCCGTCAGCGCCGGGGTGGGGCGCGGCCGCAGGCGGTCCGCCGTCGCGCGCAGAGCCTCGTACGGGCCGCCCGGGAAGCGGCCCACCAGGATCGCCAGGACGCCGACCAGGGCCGCCGCGACCCCGCCGCGCGTGCCCGCGTCCAGCCCCACCAGGAGGGCCGCGGCGGCGAGGGCGCCGAGCGTGCTGTCGGCGCCCAGCACCACCACCGCCGCGAACCACAGCAG
The DNA here is from genome assembly GCF_040302345.1 of Streptomyces sp. NPDC126510. Classification (NCBI taxonomy): domain Bacteria; kingdom Bacillati; phylum Actinomycetota; class Actinomycetes; order Kitasatosporales; family Streptomycetaceae; genus Streptomyces; species Streptomyces sp. NPDC126510. Next base: position 41,774 of record NZ_JBEORR010000042.1, read on the forward strand.
ACCCCGCACCGGGTCGTAGGCACCCGCGTCGAAGGCACGCAGCCCCATGCCGAGCATGGCGCCGCCCAGCGCGGCCAGCGCGGCACCCGCGACGAACGCCAGCAGCTTCAGGGACGGCACCCGGACGCCCGCCGCCTGCGCGCCCCGCTCGTGATCCCGCATGGCGGCGAGGGCCCGGCCCGTCCGCCCCCGGCGCAGCGCGTGCGTCGCCAGCAGCGCGACCGCCAGCAGGAGCAGCTCCAGGACGTAGTACGCCCGGTCCCCGTCGAAGCCCGCCGGGCGGCCGAGCGTGAGGCCCGCCGTGGCGTAGGGCTGGGCGAAGACGAAACGGCTCACCCCCACACCGACCGCGAACGTCGCCAGCGCCAGGGCCAGGCCGCGGCGGCCGATCGCCGGCCAGCCCGTCAGCAGGCCGAGCGGTGCCACCAGCACGACGGCCGCCGCGAGGGCCGCCAGTTCCGGCAGGCGGGGCAGGCCCGGGAAGCGGCCTGCCGCCAGCAGCGCCGTGAACAGGGCGCCCAGACCCGCGTACGCGGCCTGTCCCAGGGAGATCTGGCCGCCGCGTCCGGTGACCACCACCAGGGACAGCAGGACCACGGCCAGCGCCGGCACCTGGACCGAGGTGTGCAGGTCCCGGCCCGCGAGACCCAGCGGCAGCAGGAACAGCACCAGCACCACGATCCAGACGCCCGGCGGGGTCGCCGCGCGCGCCGTGGCCGTGCGCGGCAGCGCGTCCCGCTCCCCGACGCCCGGCGGGACCAGCGCCGCGACCAGCAGCGCGACGACGAACAGGTTCGTGCCGACCGCCTGGAGCAGCGGTTCGGCCCAGCCCGATGGATGCAGCCGCGTCAGCTGGCTCTGCGCCACTCCGATGCCCAGCGCCACCACCACCGCGACCGGCAGGCTCCGCATCCGCGCGGCCACCGCGACCGCCACGACCTCCATCACGAGCAGCGAGAGGCCGTACGGGTCGAGCCGTACGTACGGTGCCAGCAGCACACCCGTCAGCCCTGCCGTGAACGCACCGAACGCCCAGCCGGCGGCCGCGACCCGGTCCGCGTCGACACCGCCCAGCACGGCGAGCCGGCGGTCGTCCACCACGGCCCGCAGTTCCCGCCCGAACCGTGTGCGGCGGACCACCGCCGTGACCCCCGCGGCCAGCACCAGCACCACCGCCAGCTGCCCCCACGGCTCGTCCGGCACCAGCACCGGCGCGTCGTCCCGGGCCCCCTGCCCCCACACCAGCGCCGCCCCGCCCACCAGCAGCACGAACACCCCGATGGACGCCACCAGCGTCTGCGCCGGATCACCGCCCAGGACCGCCAGGGGCCGGAAGACGAACCGTTCCAGGACCACGCCCAGGCCGGGGGCCAGCACCAGCAGCGTCACCGTCGCCCCGAGCCACAGCGGCCAGCCCCACTCGACCACGCACTGCCGCAGCGCGTACGCGCACACCATGGCGATCGCGCCGTGTGCGAAGTTGAGCACGCCCGTCGCGCGATACGTCACGATCAGGCCGATCCCGGTGAGCGCCGCCGCGCTGCCGACCGAGAGCCCGGCGAGCGTGAGGTCGTACGTCAGGGAGGACATCAGTCGGTTTCTTCGGCCGGCTCGCAGATCGGGCAGGCGTCCAGCTCGCCGCTCGCCACCAGCTTGGAGTCCACCGGGACCGCCTCCGCCTTGCCGGCGACCAGCGGGCAGTCCGCGCGGTGCCAAAGCGTGCCGCCCGGCACCATCAGCAGGTCGCCGCTGACCGCGAGGGGCGCGAGCACCGCCCGGCCGGTCTCCTCCGTCCCGGCCGGCCCGGCCGCCACCAGCAGGCCGTACAGCTCCTCCACGCGCGCGGCGGCGACCGAACCCCTGCCCTGGGCCAGCAGCACCGCCCCGGCGATGATCAGCGCCGCCCCGGGGATCGTGCAGGAGGCCAGGTAGGGCAGCTGCCGTTCGGCGTAACGCTCGCCGGAGACGCCGTACCAGCCCACGGCGCACAGCACCGCGCCGGCGGCCAGGGCGGCCCAGCCCGCCCACAGGACGGGATGCACGGTCCGCAGTCGGCTGGTCCGCATCGCTGGCTCCCACACGTCGGATTCGGCGGTGCGTGCGTCGGGCTGCCTGTTCAAGTCCGCCGATCGCTTGCACTATGCCCTGTGGAAGCTGACCCTGAAAGCACCGGGCGCACATGGCCCGGACCGACACCCGGTGGTGAGCCAGATGGTTCTCGGCAGCGACCTCAGGCGGGGGAACGCGACGGGGGGCCCACGCACCGCGGGACGGGGTACGGCGATCGCGGCCGCCCTGGTCCTGGCCCTCGCACCGGCCCTCGTGGCATGCAGCGACGACAGTGGCGGCGGCAGCGAGAGCACCCCGCCCACACCGACCGCGGAGCGCACCACGAGCGCGCCGGCCAGCGCCCCGGCGGACCGGGCCGCGGCGGAGGCGGAGATCAGGCAGAACTGGGAGAAGTTCTTCGATCCGCAGACCTCGACCGAGGAGAAGCAGGCCATCCTGCAGAACGGCGACCGGATGGGGCCGGTCCTCCAGGCCTTCAGCGGTGACCAGCGCGGCGGACAGGTCCAGGCGAAGGTCACCAAGGTCGAGTTCACCTCGGCGACCGAGGCGGACGTGACGTACACGCTCACCCTGAAGGGCGCCACCGCTCTGCCGAACGCCTCCGGGACAGCCGTCGAGGAGGAGGGCACCTGGAAGGTGTCCGTCAAGGCGCTGTGCTCGCTGGTGCAGATGAGCGGCAATGCGTCGCCGGTCCCGGGTTGCTGAGATCCTCGCCGCTGTGCTGCTGCTCTCCCTGAGCGCGGCCTGCGGCAGCCGGCTCCCGGAGAGCGACTTCGAGCACGACGACCGCACCCCCGCACCCCGCGACGCCGCGCCCCTGCGGGTCGGCATCATCGCCAGCGCCACCAGCCCGGTCGGCGGCAGCGCCTTCACCGGACCGCGCGACGGCGCCCGGGCCTTCTTCGACCGGCTGAACGCGCGCGGGGGCATCGACGGGCGCCGGGTCGAGGTGCGCACCTGCGACGACGGCGGCAGCGGTGTCGGCAACAACGAGTGCGTGCACAAGCTGGTCGAGGAGGACGAGGTCGTCGCCCTGGTCGCCACGACCGCCCTCGATTACGCGGGCGCCTCCCGCGTCTCGCGCGCGGGCGTCCCCGACATCGGCGGCCAGCCCATCGGCACCGCCTACGACACCTACCCGCACCTCTACGGCATCTACGGCAGCCTCGCGCCCCGCGACGGCACCCCCGGCTGGGACGGCACGCTGTACGGCGGCACCGAGGTCTACCGCTACTTCGAACGCGAGCACGGCGCCCGCACCGCCGCCGTCGTCTCCTACAACCAGTCCGCCTCGGCCGCCTACGCGCGGCTCGTCGAACGCGGCCTGCGCGCCGAGGGGTACAAGGTCGTCACCGAGCAGGTCGACTTCGCCCTGCCCAACTTCCGCGCCGTCGCCGCCGATCTGAAGGAGCAGGGCGCCGACCTGGTGTTCGACGCCATCGACGGGCACGGCAACGCCCGGCTCTGCCAGGCCATGGACGAGGCGGGCGCCCACGTCACCGCCAAGGTGACCAACGTGCAGAACTGGACGTCCACCGTCGCCGACGACTACAAGGACGCCCCGCGCTGCCGCAACGCCCTGTGGGCGACCGGCGCCAGCCGCAACTTCGAGGACACCGGCAACCCGGCCGTACGGGAGTTCCGCGAGGCGACGAAGGGCCTGAAGACGCACGCCCAGTGGCAGCTAGAGGGGTGGGCGGCGGCACGGTGGTTCACGGACGCGGCGATGTCCTGCGCGGCCACGGGCATCACGCGCGCGTGCGTCGACTCCTTCATGGACCGCAGCCAGGGCTACACCGCCGGAGGGCTGCTGCTCCCCGTCCGCTTCGACCGCCTGCCCGAGCCGCCGAAGACCAGCCGGACCTGCCTGTCGGTGGCCCGCTGGCAGGACGGCAGGGGCTGGGTGGGCCAGGGGGACATGAACCGCACCTGCTTCACCGTCCCGCAACTGGCCTACGAGCCTTGAGGACAGCGGCTGTCCGCAAGGGCTGGCAGACTCGCCCCATGTTGGAGACCTCGGCCCGTCTGCTGCGTCTGCTGTCCCTGCTCCAGGCCCACCGCGAGTGGTCCGGCGCCGACCTGGCCGGCCGGCTCGGCGTCAGCGCCCGCACCCTGCGCCGGGACGTCGACCGGCTGCGCGAACTCGGCTACCCGGTCAACGCCAGCCCCGGCACCGGCGGCGGCTACCAGCTGGGCGCCGGCGCCGAACTGCCGCCGCTGCTCCTGGACGACGACGAGGCCGTCGCCGTCGCGGTCGGACTGCGCACGGCCGCCGGGCAGGGCATCGACGGCATCGGGGAGACCTCGGTCCGGGCCCTCGCCAAGCTGGAACAGGTGCTGCCGAACCGGCTGCGCCGCCGCGTGGGAGCCCTGAACGCCTTCACCGTGCCGATGCTGCGCAGCACGCTGCCCTCCTCGGTCGACCCGGCCGTGCTCAGCGAACTCGCCCGTCTGTGCCGGGACGCCGAACGGCTGCGCTTCGAGTACCGCGGCCACGACGGCACCCCCTCCCGCCGCACCGTCGAACCGCACCGGCTGGTGTGCACCGAACGCCGCTGGTACCTGGTCGCCTGGGACCTCGACCGGGACGACTGGCGCACGTTCCGCATGGACCGTGTCACGCCCAAGCCGCCGCACGGCCCGCGCTTCACCCCCCGCACGCCCCCCGCCGAGGACCTCGCCGCCTACGTCTCCCAGGGCGTCTCCACTCGCGCGTACGCCACCCACGCCGTCGTGCGGCTCCTGGTGCCGCTGGAGGAGGCCGCCGAGCACATCTCGCCCTCGGCCGGGGTGCTGGAGGCCGAGGGGCCGGACAGCTGCCTGCTGCGCTGCGGCGCCGGCAGCCTCGACGTGATGGTCATCCACGTCGTCATGCTGGGCTTCGAGTTCGAGGTGCTGGAGCCGGTGGAGCTGATCGAGGCGATCAGGAGGACCCGGGACCGGCTTGATGGCGCTCTGGCTCGGGCTGCGCAGTCACCGCCGCGTACTGCGGATGGTGCAGGTCGAACGCCGGGGACTCGGAACGGATCCGGGGGAGCGTCGTGAAGTTGTGCCGCGGCGGCGGGCACGAGGTCGCCCACTCCAGGGAACGGCCGTAGCCCCAGGGGTCGTCGACCTCGACCTTCTCGCCGTACTTGGCGGTCTTCCACACGTTGTAGAGGAACGGCAGTGTCGAGATGCCGAGCAGGAACGCGCCGATCGTCGACACGGTGTTGAGCGCGGTGAACCCGTCCGCGGCGAGGTAGTCCGCGTACCGGCGGGGCATGCCCTCTGCGCCCAGCCAGTGCTGCACCAGGAACGTGGTGTGGAAGCCGACGAACAGCGCCCAGAACTGGATCTTGCCCAGCCGTTCGTCGAGCATCTTCCCGGTGAACTTCGGCCACCAGAAGTAGAAGCCGGCGAAGATCGCGAAGACGACCGTGCCGAAGACGACGTAGTGGAAGTGCGCGACCACGAAGTACGAGTCCGTCACGTGGAAGTCCAGCGGCGGCGACGCGAGGATCACCCCGGTCAGCCCGCCGAACAGAAAGGTCACCAGGAAGCCCGTCGCCCACAGCATCGGCGTCTCGAAGGACAGCGAGCCCTTGAGCATGGTGCCGGCCCAGTTGAAGAACTTGACCCCCGTCGGCACCGCGATCAGGAAGCTCATGAAGGAGAAGAAGGGCAGCAGCACCGCGCCGGTGGCGAACATGTGGTGCGCCCACACGATCATCGACAGGCCGGTGATCGCCATCGTCGCGCCGACCAGCGTCAGATAGCCGAACAGCGGCTTGCGGCTGAAGACCGGGATGATCTCCGTGATGATGCCGAAGAACGGCAGCGCGATGATGTACACCTCGGGATGGCCGAAGAACCAGAACAGGTGCTGCCACAGGATCGCCCCGCCGTTGGCCGCGTCGAAGACCTGCGCGCCGAACCGCCGGTCCGCCTCCAGCACCAGCAGCGCCGCCGCCAGCACCGGGAACGCCATCAGGATCAGGATCGATGTGAACAGGGTGTTCCACACGAAGATCGGCATCCGGAACATCGTCATGCCCGGGGCGCGCATCCCGATGATCGTGGTGATGAAGTTGACCGCGCCGAGGATCGTGCCGAAGCCCGACAGGGCGAGCCCCATGATCCACAGATCGGGTCCGAGACCCGGCGAACGCTCCGCGCTGTTGAGGGGGGCGTAGGCGAACCAGCCGAAGTCGGCGGGCCCGGAGGGCACGAGCAGCGAGCCGAGCACGATCAGCCCGCCGAACAGGAACAGCCAGTACGAGAACATGTTCAGCCGCGGGAAGGCGACGTCGGGCGCGCCGATCTGCAACGGCATCAGCTCGTTCGCGAAGCCCGCGAAGCTCGGCGTCGCGAACAGCAGCAGCATGATCGTGCCGTGCATCGTGAACGCCTGGTTGAACTGCTCGTTGTCGATGATCTGCAGGCCAGGCCGGGCGAGCTCGGCGCGCATCAGCAGCGCCATCACCCCGGCGATCAGGAAGAACACGAACGAGGTGACCAGGTAGAGATGGCCGATCTTCTTGTGGTCCGTGGTCGTCAGCCAGTCGACCACCACCCGGCCGTGCCGTGTGCGCGGCTCGGTCGGCGTCGCCGCATGTACGGTCTGCGTCCCCATCGCCAGCTCGCCCCTTCGCTCGTCGCGTACCGGGCCCGCCGTAGCCCGCGCCTCGGTACCCGCGAGCTCACGCCATGATGCTCGCGTCACCGCGCGCTCCGACAGGGGGCGTACCGGCCTCTCTGTGCCGGAGCCATGCATTTCCTGTACCGCGCCGACTTCACCGGGCCGGTCCGGCAGCGGAAAGCAACGGAGCCGGAAGGCACTTCTCCCGGAACTTTCCGCCGGGCTTTTCCATGAGCTCATGGGACACGCGGGAATTACGATCGAATGCCTGCGGAAGGCGTAGGGAACCGCTCGTCCGTGTGACGGACGGCTCCCGAAACTCCTGTCGTGATCTTGTGACAGAAGCGTGACGGGAGGCGGACAGTGACCGGCAGCGACCCGGCTCGCGCGATCGCCGGCCCGGACTTCCGCGGTCGCCGGGCAGGACATAGCGTGGCGGCATGGCACCGACTCCGACACCTTCCACGGAACCCGACGACAGCCCGGACACCTATGTCGGCCTGGAGGCCGACCGGGCCGAACGCCTCGCGCGTGAGCGCGGCTGGCCGACGGTGCGCGCGCTGCCGCCGGGGGCGATCATCACGATGGAGTACCGCGTGGGCCGGCTGAACTTCGAGGTCAAGGGCGGCCGGGTGGCGCGGGCCTGGAAGGGCTGAGATCCGGCGAAGGCCCCGGTTCCGCTCCGGAACCGGGGCCTTCGCCGTGCCGGGCGGGGGTGCGTACCGGCCGGTGGTCAGCCGCCCGTCACCGGCCGGGCCGACGAGGCGGAACCGCGCGGGTGGCGTTCCGGGTGCGGCGGGCGGCGGCTGCCGGCCGGGGTGACCGGCGAGCGCTCCGAGCGGACCGTGTGCGGACCCGGCGTCAGGTGCACCGGGGGCCGTGACGAGCAGGCCGCGACGTCGTCACGGTCGGGCAAGGGCGTGACCACGACGGGCGGCGCGGCGACCGGGACCGCCGAGGTACGGCGCCTGCGGGCCCGCAGACGGTCGCGCAGATCGAAGAGCGCGTCCTCGGCACGGGCGATCAGCGGCTCGAACCACGGCAGGCCGAGCAGGATCAGCAGACCCGCGGTCCAGCCGAGGAGCACGTCGCTCAGCCAGTGCGTACCGAGGTAGACGGTGGCCATCCCGACGCCGAGCGAGGTCACCGCGGACACGGCGGACAGCCACCGCTGCGCTCTGGCGCTGGAGGCCAGGTAGGCCAGGATTCCCCAGGTCACCACGGCGTTGGCGGTGTGACCGCTCGGAAATATATCGCCGCCGAGCCACATCTCGTTCGAGCCGATGATGGTCGCGTAGTGCGGCCCCAGGCGGCCCATGCCGTACTTGGCGGCGCCGACCGTGATGTTCAGCAGCAGCAGCGAGACGCCGAGCGCGAGCAGGGGCCGCAGGGTGTGCTGCCGCCAGGAGCGCCAGCCCAGCCAGGCCGCGACCATGACGGCGGTCGGGCCGCGCTGTCCGAGGACCACGTAGTAGTCGACGAACCAGTGGATCTCCGACCACTGCTGGTAGGGGCGGAAGAACATGACCTGCCAGTCGAGCCGGACCAGCCAGGACGTGATCACCACGGCCCACACGATGGCGCCGTAGAAGGCGAGGGTCGCCGCGAAGAGCACGATGCGGTGCCTGCTCATCTTCGGCACATCGATGTGGGCCGGTCGTTCCGGCTCACGGTCCAGCCGGGCGAAGACCCGGTCCAGACGGGTGAGCTTCGGTTCGGTACGCACCCAATCGACGTTACAGCGAGTGAGCTGAGATCCCGGGCGAATCAACGGCTTTGTGATGACGATGTGATGTGGGATTCCTCTCAGGAGGAGGTTTATTTCCAGTGAATCTGCATTCGTCGGACGCTGCGGCCTTCAATTCCTTTGATCATTTCGGACGGGGGTTTTATTGCGCTTTTGAATTCGTTCACCGGGACATGGTGCCGAATTCCCCTGGCGCTCACAGCGGGTCAGGGCGGACCGGAACCGTTCAGCCAGAACGCCCCGTACACCGCGGAGGCCACCGCCACGACCCCCAGCACCGCCGCTGACCTGCGGACACGCGCCCTGGACAGGGCCAGGGCGAGGGGCAGCAGCAAGGGGAAGGCGGGCAGCAGCAGCCGCGGTTTCGAGCCGAAGTAGCTCGACGCGCACAGGGCGAGCGCGGTCACGATCCCGGTGTAGACCAGCAACGGCAGCGGCTGGCGCTGACGTACTCCGGTCGCATACAGCCAGACGACTGACGCGACCCCGAGGATCAGTCCCGCGCCGGCCAGGGCCGCCGGGAACGACGTGAACTTCTCGGCGACGAACCGGGCGAAGGCGTACCCGCCGTCGAAGCCGTTGCGCCACCCGGCCTGGACGTCCAGATATCCCAGCGGACCCCTGCCCGTGCGGTGCCCGACCCAGAGCACGTAACCGGCGGTGCCGAGGGGGGCCAGGAGCATGGCGAGGACGCGCCGGGTCCGGGTGCCGCGGTCGGCCGGGGTGTCCGTGGCGTCCGGACCGGCCGTGCTGCCCTCCCGCACGAAGGCGGCCGCCGCCGTCACCCACACCGCCGCCACCACGGCCAGGCCCACCGGGCGGGTCAGTCCCGCGAGCAGGGCCAGCGTGCCCGCCGTCACCCACCGACCGGTCAACACCGCGTACAGCGACCAGGCCGCGAGCGCCGTGAACAAGGACTCGCTGTACGCCATCGACTGCACGATCCCGACCGGCAGTACGGCCCACAGCAGCACCGCGCACACGCCCGCCCGGCGGCCGTACACACGGTCCGCCACCGCGAAGATCCCCCACGCCGCCGCGAGCGAGGCCAGCAGGCTGACGAGGAAGCCGCCGTCCGCGTACGACAGCGGCGAGAGTGCCGCCACCAGCCGCTCCAGCCAGGGCAGCAGCGGGAAGAACGCCAGATTCGAGTGCACGTCCCCGTTCGGCAGCCGCACCTCGTAGCCGTAACCGAGCTCGGCGACCCTGACGTACCAGAGCGCGTCCCAGCGGGCGGTCAGCAGCGTGTACGCGCTCTTGTCCCGCGCCCCGCTCCACAGGAACAGGGCGAGCAGGCCCAGGGCGCGGACGGCCGCGTACCCGGCGAGCGCCGGGGCCGCCCGGCGCAGGGCCCCGGCGCGGGACGGGGCCGCGCGCGTCTCGAGATCGGTCACCCGCCCGATTATCGACCCGGGCCGGAACCACCCGGACGGCCGACGCGTCGACGACACGGGAGGAAGTGGCGCACGCCACATCCTTACGCCGGAGGTGTGAGAGGTCCGCCACTGGTCTGCGCCGGGGACTCGCGTACGCTGACGTGTCACTCGCTTTTCGTTTGCGCTGGCCGGAGACCGCCGCTCCTCTCCTGCCGAGTCGCGGGGGCGTCCCCCACCCCGTGAGCCCGCCGACCGCGAGGGAACATCTGGGAGGTACGTACATGTCCGGGACGACCACGGCCGCCGCTGCGCTGCGCCGTCGGGCGGCCGGGGCCGGAGCCAACCGCTGGGTGGTTCTCGTCGTCCTCTGCGTCAGCCTGCTGCTGGTCGCCGTCGACGCCACCGTTCTGCACGTGGCGGTCCCCGCCGTCACCGAGGACCTGAAGCCCGGCGGGATGGAGCTGCTCTGGATCGTCGACGTCTACCCGCTGGTCTGCGCCTCACTGCTGATCCTGTTCGGCACGCTGGGCGACCGCATCGGCCGCCGGAGAGTCCTGCTCCTCGGCTACGCGCTGTTCGGCGTCGCCTCCGGCCTCGCGGCCCTGGCCGACAGCGCCCAGATCCTGATCGTGGCGCGGGCGCTGCTCGGTGTGGGCGGCGCGATGATCATGCCCGCCACCCTGTCGATCCTGCGGCAGGTCTTCCCGGACCGGCGGGAGCGGGCGCTCGCGATCGGCATATGGAGTGCCGTGGCCGCGGTGGGCGCGGCGGTCGGTCCCCTGCTCGGCGGCTTCCTGCTGGAGCACTTCTGGTGGGGCTCGGTGTTCCTCGTCAACATCCCGCTGATGCTGGTCAGCCTCCCGGTGGGACGACTGCTGCTGCCCGAGTCGAAGGGGGATGGCAAGGGCCCTTGGGACGTGGTGGGCGCGCTGATGGCGGCGGCCGGACTGTTCGGTGTCGTGCTGGGCGTGAAGCGACTCGGCAGCGGGGGGTCTTTGGGCAGCCTGCTCACCGTGCTGCCGCTGGTGGTGGGGGCCGCGCTGCTGGTCGGCTTCGTACGGCGGCAGCGGCGGCGGAGGTATCCGCTGGTGGACCTCACGATGTTCGCGCGGCCGGCGTTCAGCACGTCCGTCGGGTGCATCGTGCTGGCGATGCTCGCGCTGGTGGGTCTGGAACTGATCGCCGCGCAGTATCTGCAACTGGTGCTCGGCCTGTCGCCGCTGGAGACCGGGCTGCGGCTGCTGCCGCTGACGTTCGCGGCGATGGCGGCCGGCCTGGCCGGGGCGCGGATGCTGCGGCGGTTCGGGCCGAGGCGGATGGTGTGCGCCGGGTTCTGCATCACGGCGTTCGCCGTGGTGCTGCTGACGGCGCTGGGGCGGACGGACGACTGGCCGCTGATGCTGAGCGGGTTCGTGCTGCTCGGCTTCGGGCTGGAGACGACGCTGTTCGGGGCGTACGAGTCGATGCTGAGCGAGGCGCCGCAGGAGCAGGCCGGTGGGGCGGCGGCGATCGGGGAGACGTCGTACCAGCTCGGAGCGGGGATCGGGATCGCGCTGCTCGGCACGGTGATGAACGCGGCGTACGCGCCCGGGCTGTCGGGCGTGCCCGGGGTTCCGGCGTCGGCGTCCGCGTCCGCGGGGCATTCGCTGGGGGAGGCGTACGAGGTCGCCGCGCAGCTGGGCGGGTCCGCCGGTACCGCTCTGCGGCATGCGGCCCGGGACGCGTTCGTGCACGGGCTGCATGTCACGTTGCTGGTGAGTGCGGGGTTGTTGCTGCTCGGGGCGGCGATGGCGTTGCGGCTGCCGCGGGTGATGCAGTGCGAGCCGGAGCAGGTGGAGCTCCCTGCTCCGAGGGACGCCGCGGAGTCACGCGTCTCGGTGTGAGGGCCCTTTCGGCGGCTCGCTGTGGGCGGGCTTCGGGTGCGGCGTTGACCTGCGGCCGGAGAACCGGCCGACTGTCGGAGCAGGCACTGTTCCCTGCGCCTTCCACTCTCAGTCGGCGGCTACGGGTGGTGCGTGGGTGGGCTGACGTCGTAGCGTCTTGATTAGCAGTGCTAGTTAAAGAGCTTCGGAGGGTGTCGATCATGTCCGGTTCGTCCAAGCTGCCTCCCTTCGATCCCGGCGATCCCCTCGGCCTGGACGACCTGCTGGAGCCCGAGGACCTCGGGATCAGGGACACCGTGCGGGCCTGGGCCGCGGACCGGGTGCTGCCGTATGTCGCCGAGTGGTACGAGAAGGGTGAGCTGCCGGGGATCCGGGAGCTGGCCAGGGAGCTCGGCGATATCGGTGCTCTCGGGATGTCCCTCGACGGGTACGGGTGTGCCGGTGCGTCCGCCGTGCAGTACGGGCTCGCCTGCCTGGAGCTGGAGGCCGCCGACTCCGGCATCCGTTCCCTCGTCTCCGTGCAGGGCTCCCTCGCCATGTACGCCATCCACCGCTTCGGCAGCGAGGAACAGAAGCAGCAGTGGCTGCCGCGCATGGCCGCCGGCGAGGTCATCGGCTGCTTCGGCCTCACCGAGCCCGACCACGGCTCCGACCCCGCCGCGATGCGGACGTACGCCAAACGCGACGGCTCCGACTGGATCCTCAACGGCCGCAAGATGTGGATCACCAACGGGTCGGTCGCGGGTGTCGCCGTCGTATGGGCGCAGACCGAGGAGGGGATCCGCGGGTTCGCGGTGCCCACCGACAGCGGCGGGTTCTCCGCTCCCGAGATCAAGCACAAGTGGTCCCTGAGGGCCTCGGTCACCAGCGAGCTCGTGCTCGACGACGTGCGGTTGCCCGCCGACGCCGTCCTCCCGGAGGTCACCGGCCTGCGCGGGCCCCTCAGCTGTCTGTCGCACGCCCGGTACGGAATCGTCTGGGGCGCCATGGGCGCGGCCCGTGCCAGTTTCGAGGCCGCGGTCGACTACGCGAAGTCGCGGGAGCAGTTCGGGCGGCCCATCGGCGGCTTCCAGCTCACCCAGGCCAAACTCGCCGACATGGCGGTCGAACTGCACAAGGGGATTCTGCTCGCCCATCATCTGGGGCGGCGTATGGATGCCGGCCGCCTGCGTCCCGAGCAGGTCAGTTTCGGCAAGCTCAACAACGTCCGGGAGGCGATCGAGATCTGCCGCACGGCCCGGACGATTCTCGGCGCCAACGGGATCTCGCTCGAATATCCCGTGATGCGGCACGCGACCAACCTCGAGTCGGTGCTCACCTATGAGGGCACCGTCGAGATGCACCAGCTCGTGCTGGGCAAGGCGCTCACCGGACTCGATGCCTTCCGGTAGGCCGGTCCGGTAACCCTGCGCGGGGGCAGGGCCGGTGAGCGGCCCTGCCTCAGCTCTGGTTGAAGAAGCCGTCCGCGCGGTGGCCGGCCGGATCGCCATTGACGATCTCCGTGTGAGCCGGAGTCAGCAGGAACACGCGGGTCGAGACTCTCTCGATCGAACCGCGCAGGCCGAAGATCAGCCCCGCCGCGAAGTCGACCACACGCTTGGCGTCGGAGGCCTCCATGGCCGTGAGGTTCATGATGACCGGCACACCCTCGCGGAACAGCTCGCCGATGGCGCGTGCGTCCCGGAAGCTGTCCGGGGTCACCGTGCCGATGCGGCGGCCCTTCTCCTCGGCGACGTCCGAGGCCACCTTGACGCGCGGATCGGTGACCCAGGCTTCCCCGGGCTCGTTCCCGTCGGAGTAGTCGTCGTCGTCGTAGTAACGCTCGTCTTCGTTGTCGTCGACGAGGCCAAGCCAGGCACTTGCCTTGCGTACCGATCCCATGGACGCCTCCTCTCACAGCGGTCTTTCTGCTTTCCGCATCCCTATGGTCGTCCATGATGCGGATGGCGCGCCAAGTGGATAGACGCCGCACGGGGGGTTTGTGACGGTACTGGTGCACAGCGATTCCGTCGAGAGTCCGTGTGTCCCAAGGGCCGTTTCCCAAACGGCTGCTGACTGTGAGTGAAATATGATTCTTCCCGGCGTACGGGTGATGGCCGGGGCGTACGGGTGAATGCGGGGGCCGGTACGATGCCGCAGCTCAGCGACATCACGAAGTTCGGGGGAGCGTTGTGTTCGGAATCGTCAGGCCTTGCAGACACCGGCTCGGAGACGAGCTCGCCGGCCAGTGGATGGCGCATTTGTGCGGGCTGTGCCTCGCTCTGCGCGGTGATCACGGGCAGTTCGCCCGGATAGTCACCAATTATGACGGGCTGCTTCTCTCGGTTCTGACGGAGGCTCAGACGGAGGGCGGGGGCGGGGCCGGCCGGCGTACGGCCGGGCCGTGCGCCCTGCGCGGCATGCGCACCGCCTCCGTCGCGGACGGCGAGGGAGCCCGGCTCGCGGCAGCCGTCTCCCTGGTGCTGGCCTCGGCGAAGGTCCGCGATCACGTCACCGACGGTGACGGGCTGCTGGCCCGCAGGCCGGTGGCCCGTGCCGCGCGCCGGGTCGCCAGGAGCTGGGACACGGCCGGTGCCCGCAGCGGCACCGCTGTGGGATTCGACACCTCTCTGCTGGTCGACGCGGTGGACCGGCAGGCCGGGATCGAGGTGCTGGCCGGGCCCGGGACGCCGATCCTGACGGTCACCGAGCCGACCGAGACCGCCACCGCCGCCGCCTTCGCGCACACGGCGGTCCTCGCCGGCCGGCCGTACAACGCCGGACCGCTCTCCGAGGCCGGGCGGCTCTTCGGACGCCTCGCCCACCTGCTGGACGCCGTGGAGGACCGCCACGCTGATGCCGCGTCAGGCGCCTGGAACCCGATCGCCGCGACCGGCACCTCCCTGGCGGAGGCCAGGCGGCTCGCCGACGACGCGGTGCACGGCGTGCGGCTCGCGCTGCGCGACGCCGAGTTCACCGACGCGCGGCTCATGCATCTGCTGCTGGTGCACGAACTGCGGCGCTCGGTGGACCGGGCGTTCGGCACGGTGCCGGTGTGCGCCTCCCACCAGGGCGGCGGCCCCAACGGACCGCAGGGGCTCCACGGGCAGCAGCCGCCGGGGCCCTACGGCTCCCCGCAGCACCCGTCCGCGGGCGGCGGCGGAAACCCGTACGCCGGTGGCGGCGGGGCGTACGGCGGGGACGGATTCGGCGGTGGTTTCGGCGGTGGTTTCGGCGGTGGTTTCGGCGGTGGCGCTCCGCTGCCGCAGCCGCCCCGCCGGCGTGGATTCTGGGCCGGCTGCGGGATGTTCTGGCTGCTGTGCTGCACCTGCAAGCTGTGCTGCGCCAAGGAGTACGAGGGGCCGTGGTCCCGTAAGAAGCGCGAGGGTGTCTGCCGGGACTGCGACTGCGACGGGTGCGACTGCTGCTGCCCCTGCGACGGCTGACCCGCCCCTGTGGCAGGGTCGTCCCCATGACGACCGCAGCCGGGGACTGGCAGCGGTGGCACGAGCAGCGCGTCGCGACGGTGTCGGCGCCCTAGGGCCGCTCGCGCTCACCGGCACCCTCCCCCAGTGCCTGAACAGCCTGGGGCACCCCAGGTTGGAGGACTATCCGGACGGTCTACTTCCGGACATCCCCGGGTCCTGGCGGGCCGACGGTGACGCGGTCGTGCTGACCGCCGCCGAGTCGGACGGTCTCACCGTGGACGGGCGGCCCTTCGGCGGTGAGGCGCGGCTCGCGGCCGACCCGGGCCCGGCGAGCGCGGCCAGGGTGGCGTACGGCGAGCGGCGCCAGGTCGTGCTGGTGCGCGAGGGGGCGTGGGGCGTGCGAGACTTCGACCCGGAATCCTCCACGCGCCGGGCGTTCGGTGGTCTGCGCGTCACGCCGTACGACCCGCGCTGGGCGGCGCCGGGGCGCTTCACGCCGTACGACACCGGCCGTACCGTCCGGGTGCCGAACGCCGATGGACGGGAGCGCGGGCTCGGGCTCGGCGGAAACTGGCCTTCGCGCTGGAAGGGCGGGAATCGACCCTCCAGGTGACGCTCCGGGACGACGGCTCGCTGTGGGCCGTGTTCGCCGACGCCACCAGGGGGAACGGCAGTTACCGCTTCCGGTTCCTGTATCCGGCCGCGCCGGACGCCGAGGGGCGTACCACCGTCGACTTCAACCGGGCGCTGCTGCCGCCGTGCGCGTTCGCCGAGCACTTCGTCTGCCCCTTCCCGCCGCCGGGGAACACGCTGGACATCGAGGTCGCGGCGGGGGAGCGCACGCTGGAGTGAGGTGCGGCCGGGGGTGAAAGGCGGCCGCGGAGCGACTTCGTAAAGATCCATCAAAGGCGCGCGTCCGAAAGGCACTCTTGCGCCGACCGGCCGTTCGGCCGAATACTCCCCCTCAGCGCTTGTCAGGGGCACGGCGTGTTCGGAATCCGGACGGCCGGTCCCAGGCTGCGCCTCACGGGCCCGAAACCCCACGAGGGCCCCCTACTTCCTTTGTGGAGGAACGAAAAGTGAGGATCAAGCGCACCACCCCTCGCAGTGGCATTTCGAGACGGACCCGGCTGATCGCCGTTTCCACCGGCCTCGTTGCCGCCGCAGCGATCGCGATCCCCAGCGCGAACGCCTCCGATGCCCCCACCACCTTCAGCGCCGCGGAGCTCAAGAGCGCCGGCGCCTCGCTGCTGAAGGCCGACATCCCGGGCACCGCCTGGGCCGTCGACAGCAAGACCGACCGTGTGCTCGTGACCGTGGACAGCACGGTCACGCAGGCCGAGATAGCGAAGATCAAGCAGCAGGCCGGCGGCAACGCCGACGCGCTCACGATCAAGCGCACCCCGGGCAAGTTCAGCAAGCTCATCCAGGGCGGCGACGCCATCTATGCGAGTAGCTGGCGCTGCTCCCTCGGCTTCAACGTCCGTGCCAGCAACGGCACCGAGTACTTCCTGACCGCCGGTCACTGCACCGACGGCGCGGGCACCTGGTACTCCAACTCCGGCCGCACCACGGTCATCGGTTCGACCGCCGGCTCCAGCTTCCCGGGCAACGACTACGGCCTCGTGCGCTACAGCGGGTCCGTCAGCCGTCCCGGCACCGCGAACGGCGTGGACATCACGCGCGCGGCCACCCCGAGCGTGGGCACCACCGTCATCCGCGACGGCTCCACGACCGGTACGCACAGCGGCCGTGTCACCGCCCTCAACGCCACCGTCAACTACGGCGGCGGTGACATCGTCTCCGGCCTGATCCAGACCACCGTCTGCGCCGAGCCCGGTGACTCCGGAGGTTCGCTCTACGGCAGCAACGGCACGGCCTACGGCCTGACCTCGGGCGGCAGCGGCAACTGCTCCTCCGGTGGTACGACGTTCTTCCAGCCCGTCACGGAGGCCCTGAGCGCCTACGGCGTCAGCGTCTACTAGGCCCCGGCGGCAGTCGACGGCACGTCTTCGCAGTACTTCTCACGGCCCCCGCGCGCATCGCGTGCGGGGGCTTCGTGCTGCGTCAGGGCCCCTTCGGGTGCTTTCGGCCCCCTTGAGTCGGCTTCGGCACTCTTCGGGTTCCTTCGGGCTGCTTTCCGAACGGGTCGTCGGAGAGGCGGAATTCAGCCATGCGTAGACGTCACAGAGTGGGCACAGATTACTCACGCGTAATGTTTGCACTGTGAACGTGCGGGAGTTGGGTCCGATTTGATCGTGGACGGTCAAAATGGGGAGGCGCGCGAAGCGCTGTCTACGCGCGTCTCGAACTCACTCTTGTGTGCTCCCCGTCGTCCTCGGAATAGTGGGCGCTCGTCAACGAAGCCTTCCGGCTCGTGAGGTCCCCACAACCTCTCGTGCCGACCCCCCACAGGAGGACGTAAGTTGAAGCACCGACGCATACCCAAGCGGCGTGCAGCCGTGGCAGGTGCGGGCATCGCCGCGCTGGTCGCCGCGGGAGTGACGTTCCAGACCGCGAACGCCAGTGAGACCCCTGAGGCGTCCGCACCCCGGACCCTGTCGGTCACCGCGGCCGGAAAGCTCGCCTCTTCGCTGGCCGAGGACCTGGGCGGCGACGCGGCCGGGACGTACTACGACACCAAGAGCAAGAGCCTCGTGGTGAACGTGCTCGACGAGAGCGCCGCGCAGGCCGTGGAGAAGGCCGGCGCCAAGGCGAGAGTCGTGGCGAACTCCCTCGCCGAACTCAAGAGCGCCCGCAGCACGCTGAAGCAGGACGCGACGATCCCGGGTACCGCCTGGGTGACCGACCCGACGACGAACAAGGTCGTCGTGACCGCCGACCGCACGGTCTCCAAGGCCGAGTGGGCGACGCTGACGAAGGTCGTGGACGGGCTCGGGGCGAAGGCCGAACTCAAGCGGTCCAAGGGGGAGTACAAGCCCTTCGTCGCCGGTGGCGACGCGATCACCGGTGGCAGCGGGCGCTGCTCGCTGGGCTTCAACGTGGTCAAGGGCGGTGAGCCGTTCTTCCTGACCGCGGGTCACTGCACCGAGGGCATCTCCACGTGGTCGGACTCCAGCGGCAAGGAGATCGGCACCAACGCGGACTCCAGCTTCCCGGACAACGACTACGGGCTGGTCAAGTACACAGCCGAGGTCGACCACCCGAGTGAGGTGAACCTGTACAACGGGTCCGCCCAGAAGATCTCGGGTGCCGCGGACGCGACCGTCGGCATGGCGGTCACCCGGAGCGGGTCGACCACGCAGGTGCACGACGGCAAGGTCACGGGGCTCGACGCCACCGTGAACTACGGCAACGGCGACATCGTGAACGGGCTGATCCAGACCGACGTGTGCGCGGAGCCGGGTGACAGTGGCGGGTCGCTGTTCTCCGGGGACAAGGCGGTCGGGCTCACGTCCGGCGGTAGCGGTGACTGCACATCGGGCGGGGAGACGTTCTTCCAGCCGGTGACCGAGGCGCTGTCGGCGACCGGGACGCAGATCGGCTGACATGTGAGTGTGTGAGGTCCCGCCCCTTGTGTGAGGGGCGGGGCTTTTGCGTTTCGTCGTGTGCGGGTTTCGTTTCGGCGTCGCGTGCCGCTGGGTGGTGGGTCGGGGCCGCGCCGGGGGGTGTCCGTCCTCGGAACGTCGCGATGGGCTTGCACGCCGACTGACTGTCCGTCGACGCGACAACCGCTGCGGGCGGACACCCCCCGACACGGCCCCTTCTCGCCGTACGCGGCCGCGGGCCGGCTGTGGTGGCGCAGTCCGTCTCGGCCCCTTGCGTCGGCGGGCGAGTGCGGGTGGGGTGTGGTCAGGGTGCCGTCGCCTTTGCGCGCTTACGTACGATCGCCGCCGCCATGGTGATCGCGGCTCCCGCCACTGCCCATGCCGCCAGTACGAGGAGGGGGCCGGTCATCGCGTTGTTGTCGAAGTAGGCGATGGAGCGGGTCGACCAGGTGCCGGCGCCGGGGGGCAGGGCCGGGCCGATCGCCTTCCAGAAGGGTGGGAGGAGGGGCGGGGGCAGGGCTCCGCCCGCGCTGGGGTTGCCGAGGATGACCACCAGCAGGATGACCAGGCCGATGCCGATCGTGCCGAAGACGCCCTGGAGGGCGAGGGTGGCCGCGCCCACGGCGAAGATGATCAGGGTGCCCAGGCCCCAGAGGGCCGCGGTGCTGCCCGGCAGGGCGTCCAGGACCGGGCCGGTGATGAGGGCTCCGCCGAGACCGCCGATGATCGCGACCAGGGCCATGACGGCAAGGCGGATCGCGGCCCGGGTGGGATTGGAGGGTTTCGCCCCGGCGCTGATGGCGAGGGCCGCGGCGCCCAGGTAGCCGCCGACGCACCAGCCGATCACCAGGTAGAAGGACGAGAGTCCGTTGGGGTCGTGGGGTGCGGACGGGATCACGTCGATCGTCCGGATGGCGCGCCGCTCGGACTTCTCCAGGGTGGTGACGAGGGCCGTCAGCGTGGTGGAGAGGACCCTGCCGCCTCCGGAGGCGACCAGGAGGGTGTCGGTGCTGCCCCGGGGGTCGATGATCAGGGCCGCGTCGATGTCGCGGTGGGTGAGCCGGCTCCGGGCCGCTGCCGCGTTCGGCAGTGCGCGGGGGTCCAGGGGGGAGCCGGGGAGTTGTTCCAGTCGGCCGACCGCCTGACCGGCCGCGGCCTGTGGGGCGACCACGCCGAAGGGCACGTCCTTGGGCTTCGGGTCGTGCAGTGCTCCCACGTACGAGGCGATGAACAGCAGCTGGAGCACGATCACGCCGACGATGAGCAGGGTGGCCCGCGGCGTGACGGCGTCTCTCACCTCGGCGGGGAACGAGCTGTGCGGCATGCCCCCACGGTCGGGTGATTTGGGGTGTTTCCGCAGGTGGGGCGGGGCCGAACGGATGTCGTACATACATTCGAGGATGGGGGTATGGTGGGGGTGAGGCAGTTGGGAACAGATGTTCGAGAGCCGGTGTGGCTCACGAGTGCGGGAGGTGCGTGTGCCGGGGTTCACGCATCTGCACACCGTCTCCGGATTCTCGTTGCGTTATGGAGCCTCGCACCCGGAGCGGATGGCCGAGCGTGCCTCCGAGCGGGGCATGGATGCCCTGGCGCTGACCGATCGCGACACGCTCGCCGGCGCCGTCCGGTTCTCGAAGGCCTGCGGGAAGGCGGGGGTCCGGCCGCTGTTCGGGGTCGATCTGGCGGTGGGGGGTGCGGAGCCCGGGGCCGAGCGGCGGGGGCGGCGCCGGATCCCGGTGCGGGGCGGTGCCTTTGTCGATGAGTCGGCTCCCCGTGTGGCCTTTCTCGCCCGGGACGGTGCCCGGGGGTGGGCGGACCTGTGCCGGCTCGTCTCGGCCGCCCATGAGGGGGAGGGGACGCCCCTGCTGCCCTGGGAGCGCAATCACGCCCGGGGTGTGACCGTGCTGCTCGGGCCCGCGTCGGACGTCGGGCGTGCCCTGGCCGCGGGGCGGCCCGACCGTGCGGCGCGGCTGCTCGCGCCCTGGCGGGACGTCTACGGCGACGACCTGCGGCTGGAGGCCGTCTGGCACGGCCGGACGGGTACGGGCCCCGGCTCGCTGCGGCTGGCCGCCCGTACCGTCGGGTTCGCCGCCGAGCAGCGGATCCGGCCCGTCCTCACCAACGCCGTACGGTACGCCGACCCGGGTCTCGGGCCGGTCGCCGACGTGCTGGACGCCGCCCGGCGGCTGGTGCCCGTCGATCCGTCCAAGGGGCTGGACTCCGGCGAGGCCTGGCTCAAGGGCGCCGGGGACATGGCCGGGGTGGCGGAGCGGATCGTGGAGGCCGCGGGGTTCCGGCGGGAGACCGCTCACCGGCTGGTGGAGCAGACGCAGGCCACGGCCGCCGAGTGCCTGGTCGACCCCGAGGACGATCTCGGGATCGGTACCGTCCACTTTCCCGAGCCGCAACTGGTCGGCGCCGGGCGCCGTACCGCCCAGCGGACGCTGGCCTCGCGGGCGACGGCCGGAATGGTGCTGCGCGGATACGACCGGCGGCGGGAGTACTGGGAGCGGATGCACCACGAGCTGGACATCATCGCCCACCACGGATTCGCCTCCTACTTCCTGACCGTCGCCCAGGTCGTGGACGACGTGCGGAAGATGGGCGTCCGGGTCGCCGCCCGGGGGTCCGGGGCCGGGTCGCTCGTCAATCACCTGCTCGGTATCGCGCACGCCGATCCGATCGAGCACCGGCTGCTGATGGAGCGGTTCCTGTCGAAGGAGCGGGTCGTGCTGCCCGACATCGACATCGACGTGGAGTCCGCGCGCCGGCTGGAGGTCTACCGCGCGATCATCGACCGGTTCGGCACCGAGCGGGTCGCGACCGTCGCGATGCCGGAGACCTATCGCGTGCGGCACGCCATCCGTGATGTGGGGGCCGCCCTGTCCATGGACCCGGCCGAGATCGACCGGGTCGCCAAGTCCTTTCCTCACATCCGGGCGCGGGACGCCCGCGCCGCGCTGGAGGAACTGCCCGAGCTGCGGGCCCTGGCGGGGGAGAAGGAGAAGTACGGGAGGCTGTGGGAGCTGGTCGAGGCGCTGGACGCCCTGCCGCGGGGGGTGGCCATGCACCCGTGCGGGGTGCTGCTGTCCGACGCCTCCCTGCTCGCGCGTACGCCGGTCATGCCGACCAGCGGCGAGGGCTTCCCGATGTCGCAGTTCGACAAGGACGACGTGGAGGACCTCGGGCTGCTCAAACTGGACGTGCTGGGCGTGCGGATGCAGTCGGCCATGGCGCACGCGGTGGAGGAAGTGCGGCGGGTGTCGGGCGTCCGGGTCGACCTGGACGGGCTGGCGCCGGGGGATCCGGAGACGTACCGGTTGATCCAGTCCACCGAGACGCTCGGGTGCTTCCAGATCGAGTCGCCCGGGCAGCGGGACCTGGTCGGGCGGCTCCAGCCGGCCGGCTTCCACGATCTCGTCGTCGACATCTCGCTGTTCCGGCCCGGGCCGGTCGCCGCCGACATGGTGCGGCCGTTCATCGAGGCGCGGCACGGGCGGGCGCCGATCCGGTATCCGCACCCGGATCTGGAGGGGCCGCTGAAGGAGACCTACGGGGTCGTCGTCTTCCACGAGCAGATCATCGACATCGTCGACATCATGACCGGCTGCGGGCGCGGCGAGGCGGACCGGGTGCGGCGCGGGCTGTCGGACCCGGAGTCACAGGCGCGGATCAAGGTGTGGTTCGCCCAGCACGCGGCGGCGAACGGCTATGACGCGGAAACGATCCAGCGGACCTGGGGGATCGTCGAGGCCTTCGGGTCCTACGGCTTCTGCAAGGCGCACGCGGTCGCCTTCGCCGTGCCGACCTACCAGTCGGCGTGGCTGAAAACGCATCATCCGGCCGCCTTTTACGCCGGGCTGCTCACGCACGACCCCGGGATGTATCCCAAGCGGCTGCTGCTGGCGGACGCGCGGCGGCGTGGGGTGCCCGTACTGCCGTTGGACGTGAACGCGTCGGGGGTCGCACACCGTATCGAACTGGTGTCCGGTAAGTGGGGGCTGCGGTTGGCTCTCTCCGATGTGTACGGCATCAGCGAGACCGAGGCGGCGCGGATCGCCGAGGGCCAGCCGTACGCCTCACTGGTCGACTTCTGGGAACGGGGCCGGCCCAGCCGTCCGGTGGCCCAGCGGCTCGCCCAGGTGGGAGCGCTGGACGCGTTCGGCGCCAACCGCCGGGATCTGCAACTGCATCTGACCGAGCTGCACCGGGGTGCCCGCGGCGGGGGCGGTGGCCAGCTGCCGTTGGCCGGAGGGCGGAAGACCGCACCGGCCGGGCTGCCCGACCTCACCTCCTCGGAGCGGCTCAGCGCCGAACTGGGCGTGCTGTCCATGGATGCCTCGCGCAACCTGATGGACGATCACCGGCAGTTCCTCGACGAGCTCGGCGTGGTGTCGGCGCGGCGGCTGCGCGAGGCCCGGCACGGGGAGACGGTGCTGGTCGCGGGCGCCAAGGCGGCCACCCAGACGCCGCCGATCCGGTCCGGCAAGCGCGTCATCTTCTCCACCCTGGACGACGGCACGGGCCTGGTGGACCTCGCCTTCTTCGACGACTCCCACGACGCCTGCGCCCACACCGTCTTCCACTCCTGGCTGCTGCTGGTGCGCGGGGTGGTGCAGCGCCGCGGCCCGCGCAGCCTCAGCGTGGTGGGAGCCGCCGCCTGGAACCTCGCGGACCTGCTGGAAGTGCGCCGGGAGGAGGGGCTGGAGGGGGTCGCGGCCCGGCTGGCCGGTCCCGGCCCCGGTCCCGGCGAGGAGGGTTCCGGCGGCGACGGTGAGGGGGCCGCGCGGCGGCGGCTCGCCGGGTCGGACGGTGTGCCCGCGCCCACCGGTTCCGCGGCCGGGGATCCGATGGAGCAGCGGAAGATCCGCATGTCCACGGGGTACGAGATGCACCCCTGGGCCGATCTGCGTCCGGCGGGCGAAGAGCCCGCGAACACGAGGAAGTTGTGGCACAAGAGCCCGGGGAGTGCGGGATGACCATCCTCTGCGTACGTTTCCAGCTGCCTTCGGCCGACGAGGCGGATCTGCCCCATCTGCTCGGGATGCTCGAGGAGTTCACCCCCGTCGTCCAGGCTCTGCCACCGGACGGGGCGCTGGCCGACCTGCGCGGCGCCGAGCGGTACTTCGGGCGGGACGCCGTCGAACTGGCCTCGGTGATCCGGGTGCGATCGCTGGCCCTCCACGGCGTCGACTGCGTGATCGGTGCCGGACCCGGGCCGATGCTGGCCCGGATGGCGCTGCGTGAGGCCGTGCCCGGGGTGACGTGTGCGGTGCCCGACGAGCCGGACGCCGTCGCGGAGTTCCTCGCGGACAAGCCCGTCGCCGCGCTGCCCGGTGTGGGCGCCGCGACCGCCCGCACCCTGGGCGACTACGGGCTCGACACCCTCGGCCGGGTCGCCGCCGCACCGCTGTCCACGCTGCAGCGGCTGATCGGCGCGAAGGCCGGCCGCGAGCTGCGGGAGGAGGCCAACGGCATCGACCGCGGCCGGGTCGTACCGAACGCCGTCTCCCGGTCCCTGGCGACGGAACGCCCCTTCGGACGCGACGAACTGGACCCGGACCGGCACCGCAGGGCGCTGCTGTCGGCCGCCGAGGAGATCGGTGCCCGGCTGCGGGCCCTGGAGAAGGTCTGCCGCACGCTCACCCTCACCGTGCGCTACGCCGACCGGTCCGCCACCACGCGCAGCCGCACCCTGAGCGAACCGACCGCGCACTCCCCGGCACTGACCAGGGCCGCCTACGGCATGTACGAGGCACTCGGGCTGCAGCGGGCCCGGGTGCGGGCGATCGCCCTGCGCGCCGAGGGGCTCGACCCCGCCGACCGGGCCTCCCACCAGCTGACCTTCGATCCGGTGGACGAGAAGGTCCGCCGTATCGAGGAGGTCGCGGACCGGGCACGGGCGAAGTTCGGGCCGAGGGCGGTGATGCCCGGGGGACTAGGGGGCGGCCCCCGCGGGGGACGGGCGGCGTAGACCCTGCCGTATGACGTCGGGCTGTCCGTATGGCGTCGGCCTTCCCCAGGACGTCAGTTGGCCCACGGCGGCACGATGCGGGTGCCGTCGGCCAGCCGTGCCTCCAGGCCGATCGAGGTGGTGACCCAGGAGTACGCGGTCCGGTCGGTCGGGTTCTCGACGGTCAGGGTGGCGCCGGGATTGACGATCACCGTGTCGCCCGCCGTGATCCGCTCGGTGCGGCCGTCGAGGGTGATCAGCAGCTCACCGTCGAGCAGATGGAAGATCTCCTCCCGGCTGACCGTGTGCGCGGGCGCCTTGAGGCCCGCCGGGATCTCCCCGCGCCATGCGCACAGCTCCTTGCTGCCGCTGCCCGGGGTGGCGTGCGAGACGAAACGGGCGCCGTGGATCTCGTGGATGACGGCTTCGGACGATCGGACGACGGGCATGAGGCCTCCAAGTGGTCAAGTAGCTTGACTATATGGTCAAGCTACTTGACCGTCACGTCAAGGGTGTTTCAATGCATGCGTGCAGAACTCCGAGGCCATGGCACTGTCCGCCGCCCTGCTCGCCGTCGCCGGCGGGCTCACGCAACGCATCAACGAGGGCGTGATCGCTCGCGGTTTCGAAGGGGTGCGGCCCGCGCACGGGTTCGCCTTCGCCCGGCTCGCCCCGGACGGTGCGACGGTCACCGACCTCGCCGTCCATCTCGGGGTGACCAAGCAGGCCGCCAGTCAGCTCGTCGACGAGCTGGTGCGCAAGGGGTACGCCGAGCGGCGGCCGCACCCCGGGGACGCGCGGGCACGACTGGTCGTGCTGACCGGGCGGGGCTGGGACTGCACGCGGGCGGCCGAAGAAGCGGCCGCGGAAGCGGTGCGGGAATGGGGGGACCTGCTGGGGGAGAGTGAAGTGCGTTCGCTGCGCGAGCAGTTGCTGCGGATCGCTCCGCACGGGCCCATTCGGCCCACCTGGTGACGGGGTGGCGGCCGGAGTTCGCGGCGCCGGCTGCGCGGCGAGTTTTTACTGACGCGTAACTTCCCAGTTTGGCTACTCGCCCGTAACTTGACGAGTGAACAGCATCCTCGTGATCCGGATCACAGGGCCCCGTGCCGTCGCACCTCCCCTGAGCCGCAAGGAGATCACCCGATGCTGCCCTGGAAACGAGCGCTCAGACCTCTGGCCGCGCTGCTGCTGACGGCCGCGGCCGTCACCGTTCCCGCCACCACGGCCCAGGCCGCGGGCGCTCCGAGCTCCGGCTGGAACGACTACTCCTGCCAGCCGTCCGCCGCCCACCCCCGCCCCGTCGTCCTCGTCCACGGCACCCTCGGGAACTCCGTCGACAACTGGCTGGGCCTCGCCCCCTACCTGAAGGTCCGCGGCTACTGCGTCTTCTCCCTCGACTACGGCCAGTTGGAGGGAGTCCCCTTCTTCCACGGCCTCGGACCCGTCGAGAAGTCCGCCGGACAGCTGAAGGACTTCGTGGGCAAGGTTCTCGCGGCGACCGGAGCCGACGAGACCGACCTCGTCGGACACTCGCAGGGCGGCATGATGCCCCGCTACTACCTCAAGTTCCTCGGCGGAGCCGCAGAGGTGCACGCCCTGGTCGGCATCGCACCCAGCAACCACGGCACCGACCTGAACGGCTTCACCCACCTGCTGCCGTACTTCCCCGGCGCCGCGGACCTGCTCTCGAAGAACACCCCCGCCCTCGCCGACCAGGTCACCGGTTCCGCCTTCCTCGCCAAGCTCAACGCGGGCGGCGACACCGTGCCCGGCGTGCGCTACACGGTCATCGCCACCCGGTACGACGAGGTGGTCACACCGTGGCGCAGCCAGTACCTGAGCGGACCGGACGTGCGCAACGTCCTGCTCCAGGACCTGTGCCCCGTCGACCTGTCCGAGCACGTGGCCGCCGGGCTGCTGGACCGGGTCGTCTTCCACGAGGTGGCCAACGCCCTCGATCCCGGCCGCGCCACACCCACCACCTGCGCGTCGGCCTTCGAATGACACGTGTCACCGGTTGACACGTCGTCTGTTGACACGTGTCAGAGAAACGTTTCGGGGCCTGTCCGGCCTGAGCCGCCGGACAGGCCCCGAGTCGTGGGGCGGGCGGGGTCAGCGGTCGTGCCGGCCGCCGCTCACCGCCCGGCGCCGGGTCGAGAGGAGCAGCGCCGAAACGCCCAGGGCCAGCGCCGCCGCACCGCCGATCGCGACGTACGGGGTGGTGCTGTCGCCGCCGGTCTCGGCGAGGTTCTCCGTGGCACCGGCCGCCTTCGGGCGGTTGGGTGCGGGCGACGCCGACTTCGGGCGGTCCGGCGTGCTCTTCTTCGGGGCCGCGGCCGGCGCCGCCGAAGTGCTGGGGTCGTCGTCGCCGTGCCCGTGGTGCTCGATGGTCGACTTGCCGTTGCCGTCCTTGATCTGCTTCTCGCTGGGAGCGGAGGCGGACGGGGCCGGAGCAGCGCCGCCCGCCGCGCCGGCACCGCCGCCGAAGCTGACGTCCGAGCAGGAGTAGAACGCCTCCGGGCTGTCCGACCGCTGCCAGACCGCGTACAGCACGTGCTTGCCGGAGCGCTGGGGCAGCTTGCCGGGGAAGGTGTAGAAACCGCCGTCGGCGGCCGGGTCGGTGGACGTCGCGACCGGGTGCGCGAGATCCAGGTCCTTCCAGGCGAGCGGCTTGGCCGGGTCGTAGCCGGGCTTGGTGAGGTACACCTTGAACGTGCCCTTGTGCGGGGCCGTCACGCGGTACTTGAAGGTGTGCGAGCCACTGCGGACGGCGGTCGCGGGCCAGTCGGCGCGGGGGAGGTCGAGCCCCTTGAACTCCGCGTTGTTCGCGCTGCAGAGCTTGCCGTCCGGTATGAGCCGCTGGTGCCGGCCGCCCGCGTCGCCGATGCGGATGCCGTTCCAGTCGTAGAGGGCCTGGGTGCCGCCGGCCGCGACCGCCGCCTTGCACGCGGCCGACTTCGGGCTCTCGGGACCCTCGGCGTAGCACTGCGAGACCCGGCTGACCGGGTCGCCCATCGAACCGTGCGCGGCGGCCGGCACGGCGGTCAGCGCGGTCAGGGCGAGCGGGAGACCGCCGAGGGCGGCGACGGAGGCGACCTTGCGGCGTGCGGGCATGCGGGAACTCCTCGAAACGGTGCATGGGGCAGGTCCGGGCCGACGTGGGCCGGAATCCCGTGGGGTGCTCCGAAGCTAGCCTCTGAAAACCGTGAAATCGCCTGCTGAGGGCGGGTGGAGGAGATCCTTATGGCCCGCTTAAGGGAGTGTTCGGACTGGCATCAGGTAGGTACCGTCGCGGCATGGCAGACGAGGAGATCCGACCGGCCCGGCCCGCCGACGTGGCGGTCGTCGCGGACGTGGTCGACGCGGCCTTCCGCCCCTACATCGAGCGCATCGGGCTGGTGCCCCAGCCCATGGAGGAGGACCACGCGGCGAACGTGGCCGCGGGGAAGGTGTTCGTGACGGGCGATCCCGTCACCGGGCTCGTCGTGGTCGAGGCGTTCGGCGACCACCTCTTCCTCGACACCATCGCCGTCCACCCCGCCGCGCACGGCACGGGGGTGGGGCGGCGGCTCCTCCGGTTCGTGGACGCACACGCGCGTTCCCTCGGCCTGCCCGAGGTCAGGCTCTACACGAACGCGCTGATGTGGGAGAACCAGCGGATCTATCCGAAGTACGGCTACGAACTCGTGGAGCGCCGCGTGGAGGGTCCCTACGACCGCGTCCACTACCGCAAGCGGCTGCGCTGAGCCTTGCGTCTCATGACCGGCACCAGCCGCTCAGGCGTCCGGCCACCAGGTGCGTGCGATGTCCTTGCGGACCTCCGGGCGCCCGGCGGGACGCTCGTCGGCCTCCTCGCGGACCCGGCGGACGTCCGACTTCTTCAGGGGCTTCTGCACGGTCACACGGCGCATGGCTGCCTCCTTACGGGTCTACCGGGTTCCGCGTTCTCACGGAGGTAGACCTTTCGGGGGAGGGTTACTCATCGCTCCTGTTCTGTCAGTGGCGGCAGTCACGATTCGATTGTCAGTGGCGGGTGTCACTCTGGGCCCATGACGAACGTGGACTGGGACGCCGAGGCCGCCTCCTTCGACGAGGAGCCGGACCACGGCCTGCGCGACCTCGAAGTGCGCCGTGCCTGGACCGGGCGGCTGCGCGACTGGCTGCCGGGGCGCTCCGGCGACGTACTCGACCTCGGCTGCGGCACCGGCAGCCTGTCACTCATCGCCTCCGAACAGGGACATCGGGTGACGGGCGTCGACCTCTCCCCGGCGATGGTGGCGCTCGCCCGGGAAAAGCTCGCCGGGCGCGACGCCGTGTTCCTCGTCGGTGACGCGGCGGCACCGCCGGTGGGGGAGCAGCGCTTCGACGTCGTGCTCGTCCGGCACGTCCTGTGGGCCCTGTCCGACCCGGCCCGCGCCCTCGGGCACTGGCGCGGGCTGCTGCGGCCGGGCGGGCGGCTGGTGCTGGTCGAGGGCGTGTGGGGGAGCATCGAGCCGGTCGGCATACCCGCCGAGCGGCTCACCGGCCTGCTCGCCCCGATCGCCGGTCGGGTGCGCGTGCAGCGGCTCTCGGACGATCCCCTGCTGTGGGGCGGGCCGGTGACGGACGAGCGGTACGCGGTGGTCGCGGTGACCGGCGACTCAGGCCAGGAGCGCCGCGAAGCCGCCGCCGCGGGCCAGTGACTCCAGCTCGTCGAGCGCGGCCAGCGCTGCGGACGCCGCCTCCGGGTCCGACGCGCCGAGGCCGCTCTCGGCGAACTCGTCCTCGTCCAGGCGCCGTACGTCCGTGCCGTCCGCGGAGCGCCACAGATCCAGGTCGAGATCCTCCACGACCAGCTCCGGGCCGGAGCGCCGGGCGGGGCGGGTGACATCGCAGTACCAGCCCTTCAGCTCGCCCGTGGCGGAGCGGACCTCCTTCACCGCGTACCACCGGTCGCGCCAGTAGTACTCCGTGAAGACGTCGCCGGGCTCGAAGCGGACGAACCCGAAGTCGCGGACGCCGGAGCCCGCCCACGCGGCGCGGACCGCCACGCGCGTGCCGTCGTCCGCCAGCAGCTCGCCGCTGTAACGGATCTTCGTACGGCCCGCCTTGACGAGGACGACCTCCAGCTGCGGGTTCCTGTCGGACGGCTGCGGGTTCCGGTCAGCCGAGTTCGCGGACATGACGCACTTCCTTCGCGCAGATTTCATAGCCGAACCATGTGTTGATGGCGATCATCGGCTCGTTCCCCGTGTCGTTGCCGGTGAACGCCTCCGTGCACCCCGCCGCGCGGGCGCGGTGCAGCGAGTCGTTCTTGGCGAGCTTGGCCAGGCCCCGGCCGCGGAACTCCCGGGCGGTGCCGGTCATGGCGGTGGCGTAGCGGGAGTCGCCGTCCGTGTAGGCCACGCTGAAGGCGGCGGGACGGCCGTCGACGAGCGCGACGGTGGTCAGGTCGCGGTTCAGCAGCGGATGCTTCCAGTATTCCTCGAGCCAGGCCTCGTAGTCCGTGAACTCCACGTCGATGTCGCTCGGTTCGTCGGACGACGTCACCGCGTCCAGTTCGAACATGGGGCGCGGGTCGTCCGCGAAATCGGCGGCCGTGCGCAGCTCGACGCCGGACGGGGGCTCCTGCCGGGGCGGGAGCGTGCCGCCCGCCAGATCCAGGCGCAGGAAGTAGGCGGAGCGGCTGGCCCGGTAACCGTGCCGCTCGGCGAACGCGCGGTTGTCCGGCTCGTCCAGGACCCAGGCGAACAGTTTCGTGACGCCCAGGCGACCCAGGCGCTCCTCCGCCGTCCGCAGCAGCAGCGAACCGGCGCCGCGGTTCCTGCGGTCGGGGCGTACATAGATGTTGGCCGAGCCCTGGCCGGGCTCCGGGCTGGCGTGGGCGACGCTGACCTGGGCCGTGCCGATGATCTCGCCGTCCTCCTCGGCGATGAGCTGCCCGAAATGGGCGTCCGGGTGGACGTGCGTCAGGGTGTGCACCACCGACTCGGGGGTGGACAACATGTACGGAAGGGCGAGGCGGCGGGTGTCGGAGAACCCCTCGGCATCGGCTCGGACTTCGGGCCGCAGGTCGCGCACGATCACAGTCATTGGGCGCACGCTACGTGTGGAGCCTTCCGGGGTGCCTCTCATTTTCCACCGGGTGCGCGACAATCGGCCTGTGACCTTGCAGATCGACATCGACGACAGCGCCCCGCCCTACGAGCAGGTGCGGGCGCGGATCTCCGAGCAGGCGCGGTCCGGTGCGCTGCCCGTGGGCTACCGGCTGCCGACCGTGCGGGGGCTGGCCGAGTCGCTGGGCCTCGCCGCGAACACGGTCGCCAAGGCGTACCGGGCGCTGGAGGCGGACGGGGTGATCGAGACGCGGGGCCGCAACGGCACGTTCGTGGCCGCCGCCGGATCGGCGGCGGACCGTGAGCTGGCCTCGGCCGCACAGGCCTATGCGGAGCGGGCCAGGCGGCTCGGACTGGGCGAGGACGTCGCGCTCGCCGCGGTCCGGGACGCCCTGCGGGCGGCTCACGGGGACTAGGTCGTGTCCGCAGAGTCCCGTCGTCCGCCCGGAGGGCGGGCCCCGCGGCGTCTGGTGCGTGCTCTCGGCGTGCCGGGCGGAGTCCCTCGTACTGGATGTACTTGGGTC
>NZ_JBEORR010000043.1:0-64270 GCF_040302345.1 Streptomyces sp. NPDC126510
CGGGGTATCAACATATCTGGCGTTGACTTTTGGCACGCTGTTGAGTTCTCAAGGAACGGTCGCTTCCTTTGTACTCACCCTCTCGGGCTTTCCTCTGGGCGCTTCCCTTCGGTGTTCCAAACTCTATCAGTGTTTTTCCGGCCCTCTGACCACCGTCCTGCAGACATGCAGAAGGCGATCCGAAGATAGGATCTGACAAGTTGGTTGCTGCCCGGCCAGGACGCAAGGTTGCGCCGCTCAGCCCCAAGCAGGAGTACGACTCTACACGCGGCCGCGGAGCGGGTGCAAATCGCTTTGAGGTATGGTCTAGACCACTTCGGAGTGCTCGCGCGGAACCGGCACTTCAGGTGACATACGCTGCTGAACAGTGTGCCGCCCGGTACCTACAGGGGCGGCCCCATCGATCTCCACCCCTGGGAGGCTTCCCATGACCACCGTGACGTCCCCGCTCGCAGGACGCGCTATCGGACTGGCGGCAGTGCCGGATCCGGTCTTCTCCGGGGCCATGGTCGGCCCGGGCACAGCGATCGATCCCGTACGCGAGCCTTCCGAGGCCGTCTCGCCCGTGGACGGCGTCATCGTCTCTCTGCACCCGCACGCGTTCGTCGTCGTCGACGAGAACGGACACGGCGTGCTCACCCACCTCGGTATCGACACCGTGCAGCTCAACGGCGAGGGTTTCGAGCTGCTCGTGAACAAGGGTGACACCGTCAGGCGCGGGCAGGGTGTCGTCCGCTGGAACCCTGCGGCCGTCGAGGCCGCCGGCAAGTCCGCGATCTGCCCGATCGTGGCGCTGGAGGCCACGGCCGAAGCTCTCTCCGATCTTCGCGACAACGGCGATGTGAAGGCCGGCGACAGTCTCTTCCTCTGGAAGTGACGACGGTGCCGTCCTGTGACGGCGAGTACGACAACCACCGCGGCGGCGGGGTCCGCCGCTCTATCGGAGACGGGTGAGATGGAGACAACGCTGCGAGGCGTCGGGGTGAGCCACGGTGTGGCCATCGGCGAGGTTCGGCACATGGGAACGGCGGTGCTGGAGCCGCCCGCGAAGCAGATACCGGCGGAGGAGGCGGAGCGCGAACAGGGGCGCGCCCGCAAGGCCGTCGAGGCGGTGGCGGCGGACCTGATGGCGCGGGGCAACCTGGCCGGTGGCGAAGCCCAGGCGGTGCTCGAGGCGCAGGCCATGATGGCCCAGGACCCCGAGCTGCTGGCGGATGTGGAGCGGCGGATCGCCGTCGGCAGCACCGCGGAGCGCGGGGTGTACGACGCGTTCGCCTCCTACCGGGAGCTGCTGGCGGGAGCCGGTGAGTACCTCGCCGGCCGGGTGGCCGACCTCGACGACGTGCGGAACCGCATCGTCGCCCGGCTGCTCGGGGTGCCCATGCCGGGCGTCCCCGACAGCGACGAGCCCTACGTCCTGGTCGCCCGCGACCTCGCGCCGGCCGACACCGCGCTGCTCGACCCGACTCTGGTGCTCGGCTTCGTCACCGAGGAGGGCGGGCCGACCAGCCACAGCGCGATCCTCGCCCGGGCCCTCGGGGTGCCGGCCGTGGTGGCGCTGCCGGGAGCCGGTGAACTCGCCGAGGGCACGATGATCGCCGTCGACGGCAGCACGGGAGAGATCTTCGTGGACCCGAGCGACGAGAAGAAGGCGCAGCTGGAGGCGGCGGCTGCCGAGCGGAAGGCGGCGTTGGCCGCCTCCACCGGGCCTGGTGCCACAGCGGACGGTCACAAGGTGCCGTTGCTGGCGAACATCGGTGGGCCCGCTGATGTGGCGGCCGCTGTCGAGGCCGGTGCCGAGGGTGTCGGTCTTTTCCGTACGGAGTTCCTCTTCCTGGACGACAGCAAGCAGGCGCCCTCGGAAGAGAAGCAGGTCGCCGCGTACCGGCAGGTGCTGGAGGCGTTCCCCGAGGGGCGTGTCGTGGTGCGGGTGCTGGATGCGGGGGCGGACAAGCCGCTCGACTTCCTGACGCCGGCCGACGAGCCGAACCCGGCGCTCGGTGTGCGGGGTCTGCGGACGTTGCTGGACCACCCGGAGGTCCTGCGCACCCAGCTGACCGCGCTCGCCAAGGCCGCGGAGGGGCTGCCGGTCTACCTCGAGGTCATGGCCCCGATGGTGGCGGACCGTACGGATGCCCGGGCTTTCGCAGACGCCTGCCGTGAGGCTGGGCTGCGGGCGAAGTTCGGCGCGATGGTGGAGATCCCGTCGGCCGCGCTGCGGGCTCGCTCGATCCTCCAGGAGGTCGAGTTCCTGTCCCTGGGGACGAACGACCTCGCCCAGTACACCTTCGCCGCCGACCGTCAGGTGGGTGCGGTGTCCCGTCTGCAGGATCCCTGGCAGCCCGCCCTGCTCGACCTGGTGGAGCTGTCCGCCGAGGCGGCCAAGGCCGAGGGCAAGAGCTGTGGAGTCTGTGGTGAGGCCGCGTCCGACCCGCTGCTCGCATGTGTACTGACCGGTCTGGGTGTCACCTCTCTCTCGATGGGGGCCGCGTCGATTCCCTATGTCCGGGCGACGCTGGCGAAGTACACGCTGGCGCAGTGCGAGCGGGCCGCTGCGGCGGCACGGGCGACGGACAGTGCCGAGGACGCGCGTAGTGCGGCGCAGGCGGTGTTGTCGGGCGAGTAGGCCCGGTCGGGTCGTCTGCGTTTCCCGGGAGGGGGCGCTCCAGTCAGGTGGAGCGCCCCCTCCCTCGTTTTAGTGCTGGTGCCCCTTGGCGGGCTTCTCCTCCCCGAGGTCGGGCGGCGCGCAGTAGTCGACGTTGGATTCCGGGGAGATCAGATCTCCGGATTCGACGTCGGTGCAGTAGGCGTCGAAGACCTCTCCTGCGGTGAGGGGTTCGAGTCCGTAGGAGCGCATGCGCCAGCCGTAGACGCGGTCGGGTGTGCCCGGGGCGGTGGCGCGGATGACGAGGCCCCCGGGGCTTTCGGTGGCCAGGCCGAGGGCCAGGACCGTGGTGAATTCGAGGGCTTCGGTCTCGTCCAGTTCCAGGGCGGCCCCGTCGTCGGTGACGTGGAGGGCGGCCACGAGGGTTTCGGGCGGTCCGGTGACACTGCAGACGAGGTGGCGGTCGCCCGGTGGCGCCGTGTCGAGGATGCGGACGAGGAGTTCTGCGGCTCGGGTGAAGGCGGCGCGTCCGATGTCCTCGCCGCAGGCGGTGCAGGCGCCGAGGCGGGCGAGGAGGGTGGTCGCGTACTCCCACGTGGCCTGCCGGACGGCCTCGTCGACGAGGGCCGGGAGCAGGTCGGCCAGCGGTCGGCCGTCGTAGGGAAGGGTCGGGCCTGTTGCCGCGACCTGTGCGGTGAAGCGTGAGCGGCTCGACGGTGTGTCGGGGTCCAGGTCCTTCCGTGTGCAGAACTCGGCGTACTCCTCGGGGTCGAAGAGGGCCACTGTGGTGTGGCTGCCTTGCAGGGCCCTGGCCCTGAGGAGGCCTTCCACGTGCTTCAGATAGGTCGCGTGGTCGTCGAAGGTGAAGCTCCGGTAGCGCCGCATGGCCCGGAAGTCGTGATCGTCGGTCAGCAGGCCGATGGTGCCGGCGATCTCGCGGTGCAGGACGCGGCGCTTGGTCCGGTTGTCGGTGTGCGTCATGGTTCCCCCTGTGCACGGTCGGTCAATGCTCACTCACAGTAACCGGAGGCACTGACAGTGAGGGTCGGCTCAAGGATCGTGCGCTCGACCAACGACGAAGGCGCAGGTCACAGCGGCTTTCGCTGCAGCCTGCGCCCTGAGGCCTGGTGACAGGGAGTCGCCCGCGGGCGGTTTCAGGCGCGTTTGCGGGCCAGCTCCTCGTAGAAGTCCAGCAGGCCGAGATTGTCGATGGAGCCCGGATTGACCGCCTTCTCCAGCGGGGTGCCCTGGAGGAGGCGTTTGACGGGGACCTCGATGCGCTTGCCGGTCAGGGTGTGCGGGACGCCGGGTACTTCGATGATCTCGTCGGGGACGTGGCGCGGCGACAGTTGCTCGCGGATCGTCTGCTTGATGCGGTTCAGCAGGGCCTCGTCGAGGACGGCTCCGGGGGCCAGGTGCACGAAGAGGGGCATCCAGTAGCCGCCGTCGGGCTGCTCGATGCCGATGACGAGGGACTCCTTGATCTCGGGGAGCCTTTCGACGGCTTCGTAGATGTCGGCGGACCCCATACGGACGCCCTGGCGGTTGAGCGTGGAGTCGGAGCGGCCGTGGATGACGACGGATCCGCGGGAGGTGAGGGTGATCCAGTCACCGTGCCGCCACACGCCGGGGTAGGTATCGAAGTAACTGTCGTGGTAACGGCTGCCGTCGGGGTCGTTCCAGAAGTGGATGGGCATCGACGGCATGGGGTTGGTGACGACGAGTTCGCCGACCTCGTCGACGAGGGGGCTGCCGCTCGGGTCCCAGGACCGCAGGTCGGTGCCGAGGCAGGCGGCCTGGAGTTCGCCGACGTGGACCGGGAGGGTCGGTACGGCTCCGGCGAAGCACGAGCACACGTCGGTGCCGCCGCTGACGGAGGCGATCCACAGGTCGTCACGGACCTCGTCGTGGAGCCAGCGGAATCCGTCGGGGGGCAGGGGCGAGCCGGTGGTGGCGACGCACTGCACGGAAGAGAGGTCGAAGTCGCGGGACGGGTGCACGTCGGCCTTGCGGCAGGCCATGACGTAGGCGGCGGAGGTGCCGTAGAGGGTGGCCTTGGTACGTTCGGCGATCCGCCACTGGGCGCCGGTGTCGGGGTAGCCGGGGCTGCCGTCGTAGAGGACGATCGTGGTGCCCGTGAGCAGGCCGGAGACGAGGAAGTTCCACATCATCCAGCCGGTCGAGGTGTACCAGAAGAAGCGGTCCTCGGGGCCGAGGTCGCAGTGCAGGCCGAGCTGCTTGAGGTGCTCGACGAGGATGCCGCCCTGGGACTGGACGATGGCCTTGGGCAGTCCCGTCGTGCCGGAGGAGTAGAGCACCCACAGAGGGTGGTCGAAGGGCACCTGCTCGAAGACGGGGTCCGTGTCGGCGGAGGTGAGGGCCGACCAGTCCAGGGCGCCCTCGGGTGCCTCGGTGCCGAGAAGCGGGATGTGGATCACGGCCCGCAGGGTGGGGAGTTCGCGCCGCAGCTCGGTGACCACCTCGCGTCGATCGTGCTCCTTGCCGCCGTAGCGGTAGCCGTCGACGGTGAAGAGCACGACGGGTTCGACCTGCTGGAAGCGGTCGAGGACGCTGCGGGCGCCGAAGTCGGGCGCGCAGGAGGTCCAGACGCCGCCGACCGCGGCCGTGGCGAGGAGCGCGACCACCGCCTGCGGGACGTTCGGGAGGTAGCCGCTGATGCGGTCACCGGGGCGCACGCCGAGGGCGCGCAGTTCAGCGGCCAGGGAGCCGACCTGGCGGCGCAGCTCGGCCCAGGTGACGGGGCGTGGTTCGTGGGTCTCGTCGACGTGCAGGAGGGCCGGTTCGTCGGCGCGGGAGGCGGATGCGCGCAGGGCGTGTTCGGCGTAGTTCAGGGTCGCCCCGGGGAACCACTCGGCGCCGGGCATCGAGCGGTCGCCGAGCACACGCGCGTAGGGCTGCGAGAAACGGACGTCGAACCACTCCGTGACGGCCTTCCAGAAGGTGTCCAGCTCGTCGACGGACCAGCGCTGCAGGGCCGCGTAGCCGCCCTCGGCAGGTGCGCCGTGGTGCTCGGCCGCCCAGGCCTGGAACCTGGTGATCCGTGCGCGGGCGATGCGCTCGGGGTCGGGCTGCCAGAGCGGCTGGGGACTGATGGTCGACATGGTCGGCTCCCGGACTGTGCGCGTCGTGTGCGTCCTCCGCGCACGGGCTGGGGTGTGCGCGTGAGCGGCTGGCACGGACAATGCCATGTGATCGACTTCGACACCAGGGTGCGCCCCACATAGTCCGTGTCGTGAAGATGTGGTCCTGGCACGGGTGAACGGCAGTTGAACGACACGCCCGCGCTGGGCCGTCAGTGGCAGGGTGAGCAGCATGAACGGTCGTGACCTGGTGCGTTCGGTGAGAGCGGTGGCTTCGGTGGGGGCGGCTCAGGGTGTGCGTACCGTACGAGCAGCGTGGCGCAGGCGCCGGGCCGACGCCACCGGGCTGCCGGCGCGGGGGGCGGAGCGTGCGCGGGTGCCCGGGCCCGTGGAGGACGCGGAGCCCGGGCCGGGGGGCGGTGTCGTCCGGTTCAGCCGGTCGGAGCTGCGGATTCTGGTCGCCGTGAACGGGGCCGTGTTCTGGGGCTGGGACGGGGCGGGGCCCGAACCGTCCTACGCACTGGCCGGACGCTGTCCGGAGCCGGAT
Source organism: Streptomyces sp. NPDC126510 (assembly GCF_040302345.1). Taxonomy (NCBI): domain Bacteria; kingdom Bacillati; phylum Actinomycetota; class Actinomycetes; order Kitasatosporales; family Streptomycetaceae; genus Streptomyces; species Streptomyces sp. NPDC126510. The sequence goes on from NZ_JBEORR010000043.1 coordinate 6,254, forward strand.
CCGCGGGCGGTCCTGGAGCCGGACAAGGACGGCGGCTGGCGTGTGGTGGCCGAGCGGGTGACGGTCGTGGTCTCGCGGCACGGCGCGGTGGAGGTGCGGACGCCGGGCGGGGTCACCCTGCGGCGTGATCTGCCGCCGCGGTGGTGGGAGCCGGTCGGCGGCGGTCCGGCGCGGTGGATGCAGCGGTCCGAGGTGGGCGCCGACGCGCGGTTCTTCGGGCTCGGGGGGCGTACTTCGGGTCCGCGGCTGCCGGACGGGACGTACCGGCTGTGGAACTCCGATCCCGGCCGCGCCTTCGCGCCCGGGGACGACCCGCTGTACATCACGATGCCGGTGCAGCTGGTGGTGTCCGACAGCGGTACGCATCTGGCGTTCCACGACAGCTCATGGGACGGCACGGTGACGCTGTGCGAGGGCGAGGAGGGCGCGGGGTCCGGGCACGACCGGGCCGGGACGAGCGAGCTGCGGATGGACGGCGGTCCGCTGCGCTGCTGGGTGATGGTGGGCACCCCCGCGCGCGTGCTGCTCGCCTGGGCGTCGCTCACCGGGGCGCCCGCGCTGCCGCCCGCTTGGGCCCTCGGGCACCATCACGCGCGGTGGGGGTTCGGCGGCGAGCAGGAGGTGCGGCGCATCGTCGCGGGTTACCTGGAGCGCGGTCTGCCGCTGGACGCCGTGCACCTGGACATCGACCACCTCGACGCGCACCAGGTGTTCACCGTCGACCAGGAGCGCTTCCCCAAGCTGCCCGTTCTGGCCGAGGAGCTCCGGCGGGAGGGCGTCCGGCTGGTGTCGATCGTCGGGCCGGGCGTGAAGGTCCTGCCGGGCCGTGCCGTGTACGACTCCGGGGCGGCCGAGGACGCGTTCGTGCGGGACGCCGCCGGGAAGGTGGTGGAGGGTGTCGTGTGGCCCGGGGAGGTGGTTTTCCCCGACTTCACGCACGCGCGTGTGCGTGCGTGGTGGGGCGCTCTGTACGAGGAGCGGCTCGCGCAGGGCTTCTCGGGCTTCTGGCACGACATGAACGAACCCACGTCGTTCACCGCCTTCGGCGAGTCGACGCTGCCGCGCTCGTCCCGGCATTCCCTGGAGGGGCGGGGTGGTGACCATCGTGAGGCGCACAACGTGTACGCGCTGTGCATGGCCAGGGCGGGCTTCGAAGGGCTGCGGGAGCTCGCGCCCGAGGAGCGGCCGTTCCTGTTCTCCCGTTCCGGGTGGGCCGGCATGCAGCGTTACGGAGGGACGTGGTCGGGGGACGTGGCCACCGGCTGGCCGGGGCTGCGGGCGTCCTTGGCGCTGGTCATGGGGCTCGGTCTGTGCGGGGTCCCGTACTCGGGGCCGGACGTCGGGGGGTTCGACGGGGTTCCGTCCCCCGAGCTGTATCTGCGGTGGCTCCAGCTCGGCGCGTATCTGCCGCTGTTCCGTACGCACGCGAGTCTGCGGGCGGGGCGCAGGGAACCGTGGGAGTTCGGGGAGGAGGTGCTGGAGCACGCGCGCGTGACGCTCGTCGAACGCCGGCGGCTGCTGCCTTACTTCATGACACTGGCGCATCTGGCGCGGCGTACCGGAGCGCCCTATGTGCGGCCTCTGTGGTGGGCGGCACCGGAGGAGCGGGCGCTGCGCGACTGCGAGGACGCCTTCCTGCTGGGCGACAGCCTGCTGGTGGCGCCGGTGCTGGACCCGGGCGTGGGCCGGCGCGCCGTGCGGTTGCCGCGGGGGCGCTGGTACGACGTCGCGACGGGGCAGGCGTACGAGGGGCCGGGGCAGGTGCTGGTCGACGCGCCGCTGTCGCGCATCCCGGTGTTCGCGCGCGGGGGTGCCGTACTTCCGGTACGTGGGGACGACGGGGGGCTGGAGTTGGAGGTGTGGGCGCCCGCCCGGGGACGGACCGGGGGCGGGCTCGTCGTGCCGGACGGGGGCGAGGGGTGGGAGGAGCCGGAGATCGAGCGCTACAGCGCTCGGTGGATGGGCTCCCGGGTGGTGGTGGAGCGGGAGGGCGACGACGGCGGGGGCGCGCCGCCCTACCCGGTGCGGGTTCGCGGGACCGAGGGATCGTGAGCCGCGCCGTGCCCGGTCGCCACGAGCTGCGCCGGCCCCGGGAGCCGGAGCTGCACCAGGCCCGGGAGCCAGGAGCTGCGCCAGGCTGGGGAGCTGCGCCGGGCCCGGGAACGACACGAGTGCCGGGCCGGGGAGGCATCAGTTCCGTTTCGCGGGTCCGGGAGTTGTGAGCTCCACGACGCCCGGGGAGCTCAGGAGGTCATATGTACCGGCCCTCGAACCAGGCCCGGGCCGCCAGGGTGTGCAGGGGGAAGGCCAGTTCCTCGGGCCTGCGCAGGAGGTGCCAGCCCTCCGTCTCGTCCGTGGCGGCGGAGGAGGGCAGGCTCTCGGCCGGGCGTTCCGGGAGGAGGCCGAACAGCAGCAGGTGTCCGTCGGGTGAGCTCATCGCGTCGGCGAGACGTACGTCCCGTCCGGCCGCGTCGATGCCTGTTTCCTCCCGTAGTTCGCGTATGACGGCCTGCCGCCAGTCCTCGCGGTCGTCGATGTAACCGCCGGGCAGGGCGGTGCCCCCGCGCGCGGGAGCGATGGTTCGGGTGATGACGACCAGGGCGGTGCCCTTGGTGTCGTACACGGGCTGGAGGGCCACCGCGACCGGGAGCGGGTTGCGGTAGGCCACGGCCCCGCACACCGGGCAGGTGCGGGGCCAGCCGGTGATGCCCTCTCCGTAGGGCGCGCCGCAGCTCGAACAGTGGGAGTTCGGCGCGGAGTTGGAAGCGGAGTGCTGAGTTTCGGACACGCGGCGGACTGTAGCCGATCAGGAAGAGGGCGCCATGAGCAGGCTGCTCAGTGAGCGCTGGTGAGCGACTTCCCGGCCACGGGGAAGTCGAAGTACGTGTCCGGATGGGCCTCGGGCTTGAAGGTGTAGTGCCACCACTCCTCCGGCAGGTTCACGAAGCCGAGGTCTTCGAGGGTGTTCTTGAGAAGCAGCCTGTTGGCGCGCTGCCGGCCCTGAACGCGTGGGTCGAGGGTGTGCGAGAGGGTGTCGAAGCAGTCGAAGCCGGTCCCCATGTCGATCGAGTTGTCCGGGAACCGCTCGCCCTGGGGCGCGAAGCACGGTGCCAGGGGCTCTCCTCGGTGGTAGGGCCGAGTGGGCTTCGCCGGCAGCCTGACGATTGTGAGGTCGAGGGTCGAACCGCGGCTGTGGCCGGACTTCGCCGCGATGTACCCGTCGGCGAACAGTCGGGTCTTGTCGACGTTCGGGTAGAACTCGCCCTTCATCGTCTGGTCGTTCAGGTCCTCGGCCCAGCGGACGAAGTGGTCCACCGCGCGCTGGGGCCGGTAGCAGTCGTAGACCTTGAGTGTGTAGCCCTGGCGCAGGAGCCGGCGTTGGGCCTTGTGGAGGGCCTCGGCGGCGGGGCGGGTGAGGATGCAGAGGGGCTGACGGTAACCGTCGATGCGCTCGCCCGCGAAGTTGTGCGGGGTGATGTAACGCATTTCCTGAAGGATCGTCGGGTCCACGCTTCTCAGCGCCACGAAGTCCTTCGGCGCCCTGGGGTCGGTGCCGGCCCGGGCGGTCGGGGTGAGGGCGGTTGATGCCAGCAGGGCGGCGACTGCGGCGATCAGGCCACGTGCCACGGTGGTGAGTCGTGTCATGCCCCTGCGTCTATCAGGAGAGTGGACGCGGGGGGAAGGACAGCGCGGGGATGGCAACCGGCCGTCCCCCCAGGCGGATTCCCCCTGAGCCTTACTCTGTGTGATCGATCGCGCTCTTGCGTGAAGGTCTCATGAACCGTGGTCGGGCGTGCGCCGGTGGCATCCGTCATGCTCCCGGGCAGGTCGATGCGGGTGCGGTGCGACGAGCTGGGGGCGCTGCTGGCCGTGGAGGCAGTGGAGACCGAAGCGGAGTGCTCGGCGGCGCTCGCGGCTGGGGCGCAATCGGCGCAGGGCGGGCTGTTCGCGCCGCCCCGCGCGTCTGCCCGCCGCGGAGGTCTACGTCCCGCCCCCTCCCCCGCCGAGGTGACCGCGCCGCGGTCCGGGCCATCGGTGCGGGAGTTCGTCCGGCCCGCTGCTCTGCTGCCCGCGACAGCGTCCGCGGGGCGGGTGCGGGCCCTGGCACGTCCTGTACGCCGACCGGCCCGCTGCCAAGCTCGGTGACGACTTCCTGGTGCTCGCTGATCCGGACCGGCTCGATCCAGCACCTGCGTGTGCGCCTGCATCGGCGTCGGAGGCCGCGGAATGGGGGTCGAGAGGGGCCGGCAGGGCGTCTGAGGCGCAGGGGACAGGGGTGAGTGGTCGCAGGCCCGACCTGGTCGGGGGGCGGCGCCGGGCACCGGGCGTCAGGACGCATCCGCGGAGGCCATGGCTCCGCGGATCTCCTGCGGTTGAGAAACCGCCAGGTCAGGTGAATCCTGGACACTAGCAAGCGAGGAGTCAGGTGCGGCTGGTCTTTTGCCCCCCGGCGGAGTTCAGCGCAGGCCGGACACCATCAGCCAAGCCTCGCGCGGCTCATCCAGGCCCGCGCGGGTCCGGACCAGATCTGAACAACGACCCGACCGGGCGCCGCCGGACCGAGCAACCGGCCCGCCGGCCCGGCGTGAGCCCGGTGACCGTCCGACGGCCGTCAACCGTTGCGGTCGGCGACCTTGACGCCCTCTGAGTGCCGGTGAACACTTCCGGTGTCAGTCGACATCGCCATACATAGCCGACGCATTCCGGCACTGCGGCGCGTGAAAGCGCCTGCGCCAAGGCCCATTCCCCCAGGGGCGATTCGGCTGCGACGGCACGCTCGTCACGGATGCCGGGCGGGGCGCGGACGTCTCCCTGCCTTCGGCTGAAGTAGCCACGGGAAACGCACCCTGCAGGTGAGGACCGGGGCGGCTCGTCCCGGGCCAAGGCTGAGGAGCAGCCATGACCAACGGAGACATTTTCTTCGGTGAGATGATCGGCACGGCGATTCTGATCCTCTTCGGTGCCGGCGTGTGTGCCGCCGTCACCCTGAGATTCTCGAAAGCCCGGGCCTCCGGCTGGATCGTGATCACGTTCGGCTGGGGTTTCGGGGTGCTGGCCGGCGCGTACACCGCCGCCCCCCTCTCCGGAGGGGTCATCAACCCGGCCGTCACCTTCGGCCTGGCCGTCGACACCGGCGTGTGGAGCAAGGTCTGGGTCTACCTGCTGGGCCAGATCACCGGCGCCATGATCGGGGCCGTCCTGTGCTACCTGGTCTACTACGCCCAGTTCGCGGCCAACGTGCGGAAGACAGGCACCACGGAGGGCACGGCGGACGAACCGGTTCCGACGCTCGGGATCTTCTCCACGATCCCCGAGATCCGGAACCCGATCGCCAACCTGATCACGGAGATCCTCGCCACCATCGCCCTGGTGCTGCCCATCCTGGCCCTGGTCGGCCAGGACAGGCATGTGGAGGGCGTCGGCATCGGCCTGATCCCCGGCGGCGGAGGCATCTACGGGTCGGGGATCGCGATCCTGCTGGTGTCCCTCCTGGTCGTCGGCATCGGCCTGTCCCTGGGCGGGCCCACCGGATACGCCATCAACCCGGCACGTGACCTCGGCCCGCGCATCATCCACTCCATCCTGCCGATCCCGAACAAGGGCACGTCCGACTGGGGCTACTCGTGGATCCCCGTCGTCGGACCACTGATCGGCGGCCTGCTGGGTGGCGTCATCTACAACGCAGCCTTCTGAACCAGCCGAAGGGGTAGCCATGACGGACAACTCCGCGAAGTTCGTCGCAGCCATCGACCAGGGCACCACGTCGAGCCGCTGCATCGTCTTCAACCAGGACGGCGCGATCGTCGCCGTGGACCAGCGCGAGCACCGCCAGATCTTCCCGAAACCCGGCTGGGTGGAGCACGACGCCACCGAGATCTGGTCGAAGGTGCAGGCGGTGGTGGCAGGAGCGCTCGCCAAGGCCGGTCTGAGAGCCGACCAGCTGAGCGCGATGGGGATCACCAACCAGCGCGAGACGACTCTCCTGTGGGACCGGGCGACCGGCAAGCCGGTGCACAACGCCATCGTGTGGCAGGACACGCGGACGGCCGCGCTGTGCAACCAGCTGGGCGGCTCGGACGGACAGGACCGTTTCCGCGAGCAGACGGGTCTGCCGCTGGCGACCTACTTCTCCGGACCCAAGGCGGCCTGGCTGCTCGACAACGTGCCCGACCTGAGGGCGCGCGCCGAACGCGGCGAGATCGCCTTCGGCACCATGGACTCCTGGCTGATCTGGAACCTCACGGGCGGCACGGACGGCGGGCAGCACGTCACCGACGTGACCAACGCCGGACGCACCATGCTGATGAACCTGGAGACTCTCCAGTGGGACTCCTCGATCCTCTCGGCGATGAACATCCCCGAGGCCATGCTGCCCGAGATCCGCTCCTCCTCCGAGGTGTACGGCACCGCCGTCGGCCAGCTCGCCGGCGTACCCGTGGCGTCCGCGCTGGGCGACCAGCAGGCGGCCGTGTTCGGGCAGGCCTGCTATGGCGTGGGCACCGCCAAGAACACGTACGGCACGGGAAGCTTCCTGCTGCTCAACACGGGCGACCGTCCGGTGCCGTCGAAGAGCGGGCTGCTGACGACGATGGGGTACAAGATCGGTACCGAGGCGCCGGTCTACTGTCTGGAGGGCGCGATCGCCATCACGGGCGCGCTGGTCCAGTGGTTCCGGGACCAGCTCGGCATCATCCGCACGGCCGACGAGATCGAGCCCCTCGCGGCGAGCGTCGAGGACAACGGCGGCGCGTACATCGTTCCGGCGTTCTCGGGCCTGTTCGCCCCCTACTGGCGCTCCGACGCGCGTGGCGTGATCACCGGTCTGACCCGGTACGTCACGAAGGCGCACCTCGCGCGCGCGGTGCTGGAGGCGACGAGCTGGCAGACCCGCGAGGTCGTGGACGCCATGTACCAGGACTCCGGGGTGCACATCACCACCCTGAAGGTCGATGGCGGCATGACGAAGAACAACCTGCTCATGCAGCACCAGTCGGACGTGCTCGACGTTCCGGTGGTGCGGCCCAAGATCTCCGAGACGACCTGTCTGGGCGCCGCGTACGCGGCCGGTCTGGCCACCGGGGTGTGGAACGACCTGGACGAGCTGAAGGCGCACTGGCAGAAGGACGTCGAGTGGACGCCGAACATGGATGCGTCGGTGCGGGACCGCGAGTACCACAACTGGCGCAAGGCCGTGGAGAAGAGCTTCGGCTGGGAGGAGGACGGCGACAGCTGACCACGCGCGCGTGGAGCGCCGCGCACCGCTGCGGCCCGTACCCCGGTCGGCGGGGGTGCGGGCCGCGTCCGCAGCCGTCGCGGGGTCAGCCGGTGACGGCCTCACGGCGGTCGGCCGCGTACGCCATGGCGTGCTGGACGACGCCGATGAGTGCCTCCTTGACCGACTCCCGGTCGCGGGCGTCGCACATCAGGAGCGGCACGCCCTCGTCGAGGTCGAGGGCCTGGCGGACGTCCTCGATCGGGTAACGGGGAGCACCCTCGAAACAGTTGACGCCGACGAGGAAGGGGATCGAGCGCCGTTCGAAGTAGTCGACGGCGGCGAAGCAGTCCTCCAGGCGGCGGGTGTCGGCGAGGACGACGGCACCGAGTGCGCCCTCGGAGAGTTCGTCCCACATGAACCAGAACCGCTCCTGGCCGGGCGTGCCGAAGAGGTACAGCACGAGGTCTTCACGGAGGGTGATGCGGCCGAAGTCCATGGCCACGGTCGTGGTGTGCTTGCCTTCCACGCCGCTGGTGTCGTCGACCGGGCGCCCGGCCTCGGTGAGCAGCTCCTCGGTGCGCAGCGGCCTGATCTCGCTGACCGAGCCGACGAGCGTGGTCTTGCCCACGCCGAAGCCGCCGGCCACGAGGATCTTGAGCGTGACGGGCTCGACCGGAGGCTTGCCACGCTCAGAACGCCCGAAGATCATCGATCTCTTCTCCTGCTTGATGGGGGTCGGGCGACGGCGGGCCGTAGCCTCCGCCGCCTGGGGTTTCGATGACGAGTACGTCGCCGCTGACGAGGTCCGCGGAGTCGCTGCCGCCCAGTTCGGTCACCGTGCCGTCGGCGTGCTCCACCCGGTTGGCGCCGAGCGCGCCCGGCTCGCCGCCCGCCATGCCGTACGGGGCGACTCGGCGGTGCTGGGACAGCGTGGAGACGGTCATGGGTTCGAGGAAGCGGATACGGCGTACGGCGCCGTCCCCGCCGGGCCACCGTCCGCCGCCGCCGCTGCCGCGCCGGACGGCGAACTCCTCGAGGCGTACGGGTAGTCGCCACTCCAGGACCTCGGGGTCGGTGAGGCGGGAGTTGGTCATGTGGGTCTGGACGACGGGTGCGCCCGGGAAGCCGTCGCCCGCCCCGGAGCCGGAGGCGACGGTTTCGTAGTACTGGTGGCGTTCGTTGCCGAAGGTGATGTTGTTCATGGTCCCGGAGCCCTCGGCCTGGACGCCGAGCGCCGCGTAGAGGGCGCCGGTGACGGCCTGGGAGGTCTCCACGTTGCCCGCGACGACGGCGGCGGGCGGCTCGGGGGCGAGCAGGGAGCCGGGCGGGACGACGATGCTCAAGGGGCGCAGACAGCCGTCGTTGAGGGGGATGTCGTCGGCGACGAGGGTGCGGAAGACGTAGAGGACCGCTGCGTTGACGACGGAGAAGGGGGCATTGAAGTTGGTCGGCAGCTGCGCGGACGTGCCGGTGAAGTCGATGGTCGCGGCCCGGTGCTCGCGGTCCACGCGCACGGCCACCCGGATGACGGCTCCCGAGTCTGTCTCGTAGGCGTACTCGCCGTCGCCGAGGGCGTCGATGACGCGGCGCACGGCCTCTTCGGCGTTGTCCTGGACGTGCCTCATGTAGGACTGGACGACGTCGAGGCCGTAGTCCTGGATCATGCGGCCGACCTCGTCGACGCCCTTCTGGTTGGCGGCGATCTGGGCGCGCAGGTCGGCGAGGTTGGTCTTCGGGTTGCGGGAGGGGTAGGGCGCCTCGGTGAGGAGGCGGAGGGTCTCCTCATCGCGGAAGCGGCCGTTCTCGGCGAGCAGCCAGTTGTCGAAGAGGACGCCTTCCTCCTCGATGGTGTGGCTGCCGGCGGGCATGGAGCCGGGGGCGATGCCGCCGATCTCGGCGTGGTGGCCACGGGAGGCGACGTAGAAGAGGATCTTCGGATCCCGCTCTCCACCCGCTCCTCGGTCACTCTCCGTGTCGGTCGCCGGTGTCGTGTCGAAGACCGGGGTGATCACGGTGACGTCCGGCAGGTGGGTGCCGCCGTGGTACGGGTCGTTGACCGCATAGGTGTCGCCCGGGCGCATGCGGGGGCCGCGCCGGCGGATGACCTCCTTGACGCTCGTGCCCATCGAGCCCAGGTGGACGGGGATATGTGGCGCGTTGGCCACCAGGTTTCCGTCCGGGTCGAAGAGGGCGCAGGAGAAGTCCAGGCGCTCCTTGATGTTGACGGACTGGGCGGTGGATTCGAGGCGGGCGCCCATCTGCTCGGCGATCGACATGAAGAGGTTGTTGAAGACCTCAAGCAGCACCGGGTCGACTTCCGTGCCGAGATCGGAACTCTGCGTAATCGCGGCGCGTTCCATGACCAGATGCCCGTCGACGGTCGCCGCGGCCCGCCAGCCGTCGTCGACGACGGTCGTGGAACCGGCTTCGGTGATGATCGCCGGGCCGGTGACGGTGTCGCCGGGGGGAAGTTCCTCGCGGCGACGGAGGGGCACGTCGCGCCAGGCGCCGCCTGTGTGGAGACGGACGGTCCGGGACGCGGCGGGGTCGCGGTCGGGGCCGGCGCCGGGGGTCGTGCCGGAGGCGGCTGCGTCGGTTGCATAGGGAGCCAGAGCGGACAGATCGGGGGGTGCGGTGATGCCGGTGGCTTCGACGGAGAGGGCTTCGACGACGATCGGGCGGTCGAGCGTGAAGGAGTACGTGGCGCGATGACGTTCTTCGAAGGCGTGCCGCATCGTGCCGGGCTCGGTCAGCTCGACGGTGAGGGTGGTGTCGGTGCCGTCGTAGCGGAGTTCCGCGCGGCGGGTGACCTGGATGTGCTCCTCGGGGACGTCCTCGGCGAGGAGTTCGGCGCGGGCTGCGGCTTCGAGGGCTTCGGCGGTTTTGAGGACCCCGGGCATGGAGGCGGGTTCGAGGGGGGCTTCGACGGACTGCTCACGCATGGCCGTGGTGTCGGCGAGTCCGATCCCGAGTGCGGACAGGACCCCGGCCATGGGCGGCACGAGGACGGTGCGGATCCCGAGGGCGTCGGCGACCATGCAGGCGTGCTGGCCTCCCGCGCCGCCGAACGTGGTGAGGGCGTAGCGAGTGACGTCGTGGCCCTTCTGGACGGAGATGCGCTTCACGGCGGACGCGATGTTGGCCACGGCGATCTGCAGGTACCCCTCGGCGACCTGTTCCGGCGTGCGGTCGTCGCCGGTCCGCTCGCCGATCAGCCCGGCGAGGGCGGTGAAGCGGTCCCGGACGACTGCCCCGTCGAGCGGCTCGTCACCGTTCGGGCCGAAGACCTGCGGGAAGTGGGCGGGCTGGATCCGGCCCAGCATGACGTTGGCGTCGGTGACGGCGAGCGGCCCGCCACCGCGGTAGCAGGCGGGCCCCGGCTCCGCGCCCGCCGAGTCCGGCCCTACGCGGTAGCGGGAGCCGTCGAAGTGCAGCACCGAACCGCCACCGGCCGCGACGGTGTGGATGTCGAGCATGGGGGCGCGCAACCGGACGCCGGCGATACGGCTGGTGAAGACCCGCTCGTACGCGCCCGCGAAATGCGAGACGTCGGTGGAGGTGCCGCCCATGTCGAAGCCGATGACCCGGTCGAAGCCGGCGAGCTGGGACATGCGGGCCATGCCGACGATGCCGCCGGCCGGCCCGGACAGGATGGCGTCCTTCCCGCGGAACTGCCCGGCCTCGGTGAGGCCGCCGTTGGACTGCATGAACATCAGCCGTACGCCTTCGAGCTGGTCGGCGACGTGCCGGACGTAGCGGCGCAGCACGGGCGAGAGGTAGGCGTCGACGACGGCGGTGTCCCCGCGGGGGACGAGCTTCATCAGGGGGCTGGTCTCGCTGGAGAGCGAGATCTGCGGAAAGCCGATGCGGGCGGCCAGCTCCCCGACGGCCTCTTCGTGCGCCGGGTGGAGGTGGCTGTGCATGCAGACCACGGCTACGGCCCGGATCCCGTCGTCGAACGCCTCCTGGAGGGGCCCGGTGAGCGCCTCCAGATCGGGACCGCGCAGGACGGTGCCGTCGGCGGCGATGCGCTCGTCGACCTCGACGACCCGCTGGTACAGCAGTTCCGGCAGGTCGATGCGGCGGGCGAAGATGCTCGGGCGGTTCTGGTAGGCGATGCGCAGGGCGTCGCGGAAGCCGCGGGTGATGAGCAGGAGTGTGCGCTCGCCCGTGCGCTCCAGGAGGGCGTTGGTGGCGACGGTGGTCCCCATGCGGACGCTGTCGACGGGGTCGCCGGAGCCGGACAGCAGGGTGCGAACGCCCTCGACCGCGGCGTCGGCGTAGCGTGCGGGGTTGTCCGAGAGCAGCTTGTGCGTGAGCAGCCGGCCGTCCGGGCGCCGGGCGACGACGTCGGTGAAGGTGCCGCCGCGGTCCACCCAGAACTGCCAGCCAGTCACGTCAGTACCCCGCTTCCGCGCTGCTCACAGCGCCCGGAGGCCGTTGATCACGTCGCGCAGAATACTCTCGTCCGGCAGCTCGGCAGGGGGCACGGGCCGGTTCACATGGACGAATTCCGCGTCCACGAGATCTCCGACGAGGACCCGTACCACTCCGATGGGCAGGTCGAGTTCCGCTGCGAGTTCGGCGACCGACTGCGGGATGTCGCGGCACAGTTCGACGATATCCACATGCTCCGGGGAGAGCATGTGGTCGGCTTCCGGATCGTCCGCCTGCGGCTCCGCGACCACGACCGCGATCAGGTCCAGGCGGTGCTGGCCCTGGCTGCTGGTGCGGCCGCGGGTCATGGCGTACGGGCGGACGACCGGCCCGGCTTCGTCGTCGAACCAGTGGCTTCTTCCCTGACCGTCAGCGCTCATGCCATCCCACTACCCGCCTGCGGGCAGATCGGTGCGCGGTGCGGCCGCCAGATGCACGCCCACTCGCTTCACGAGGAGCGTCATCTCGTAGGCGACCTGGCCGACGTCGGAGTCGGCGTCCGAGAGGACGGCGAGGCAGCTGCCGTCGCCGGCGGCCGTCACGAACAGGAAGGCGTCGTCGAGTTCGACGACCGTCTGGCGGACGTTGCCGGCCTCGAAGTGGCGTCCCACGCCCTTGGCGAGGCTGTGGAACCCGGAGGCGACGGCAGCCAGGTGTTCGCTGTCCTCCCTGGTCAGGTCCTTGGACAAGCCCGTCGGCAAACCGTCGCCGGAAAGCACGAGGGCCTTGCGGATACTCGCGACACGGTCCACCAGATCATCGAGGAGCCAGTTCAGCTCCCCCCTGTTGGTCGCTGTGTTGCCGGTCGCCTTCGGTGCGGTCATCGACCGTCCCCCTCTTTCGTTCCTTGTGGTGCTGCGCCGCTGTGGGCGGCATCGCCCGCGGCGTTCTCCTCACGGCCGCGCTGCCAGCCACGCTGGAGCGATGCCATGCGGCTGCGTACTTCATCGGCGTCGCGTTCGACGGGCTCTGCCCTTTCCTCGCTACGCGGCTCCGAGCTCCGCTTCAGTTGCGGAGCCAGGTTGGCCTGCCGGACGCGCCGGGGCAGTGGAGCGGTGCCGGGGCCGGACTGTGGTGCTGAACCGGTTCCCCGGGACGTTGCGTCCGATCCGGCCTCGTGGCCCGGCGCGCCGCCGGTGGTGGCCGGCGTGGAGCCGGAGCGGTGGTCCGATCGTTCCGGGCCGCTCGAGGCGATCTCCGCGCGGCGGGTACGCCTGGGCAGAGCGGACGGCTCCGACCGGTCGACGGCGGCGCCGCCCGGTGAGGCAGGGGACTCCGCCGGGTCCTCGGTGCGGCCGGCCGAGCCGATGCCACGACGGCCCGCATCCGTCCCGCGACGGCGGGCCGGCAGCGGCGGCGGTGTGTCCGGCAGGGCGTCGCCCCGACGGCTGCCGTCCGAGGGGCTCTCGGTGCGGCGCCGAGCTGGAAGCGCGGGTGCGGGTTCGGGTCCCGCCCCGCCGGTGTCGCGACCGGGCGTCGGCTCCTCGCCCCGGTGGCGTGACGGGAGCGCCGAGGTGGCGCTCGCATCCGTTCGACCGGTGGTGCGGGTCGTCTCCTCGTCCGTCCGGCCCCGCCGGGGGCGCTGGCCGGTCACCGGGCGCCCGTGCGAGCTGACCAGCTTGGGGGTGTTGCGGCGGGGCAGCGCGCCGGGGGCGCCCAGCTCGTCGACACTGTCGGTCCGCTCCCCCGTGCCGCGGACTTCGGCGGGCTGCCGGCGCGGATCGGTGCGGCGGCCGGCGCTCTCGTCCGGGTCGCGGGTGAGGGAGTGCCGGGGGCGGAACAGACCGCCGTGTTCACTGTCCTCGTCCTCGATGGCGCCCGGGAAGTCTCCGATGGCGTCCAGGTCGACGGGGGCCTCCAGCTCGACCGGACCGTCCAGCAGGGCGGCGGGCAGGCCGGGGCGCTGCGCGGGCGCGTGGGACAGAGCGGCGCGGCGGCCGGCCTGGGGCTCGTGCTCCGGGGCCAGCTGGGGGCGGTCGAGACGGAACCCGATTCCGTTGGTGTCCGGGACGTCGTCGGTGAGCAGCGTGTCGGGGATGAAGACCACGGCGGTCGTGCCGCCGTACGGGGAGGGCTGCAAGGACACCCGGACGTTCTGGCGCTGCGCGAGCCGGCTGACCACGAACAGGCCGAGCCGGTCGGTGTCGGACAGCTCGAACTCCGGCGTCTCGGCGAGCCGGAGGTTGGCGTCCAGGAGTGCCTCCGCGGCCATGCCGAGGCCACGGTCGTGGATCTCCAGGGTGAAGCCGTTGGCGACACGCTCGCCCAGGACCTGGACGGCGGTGTGCGGCGGCGAGAAGACCGTGGCATTCTCCAGGAGTTCGGCCACGAGATGCGTGAGGTCGGCGACGGCCGGGCCGGTGATGGCGTTCCGGGGCAGGCGACGGACCTCGATGCGCTCGTAGTCCTCGACCTCGGCGACGGCGGCGCGTACGACGTCCATGAGCTGTACGGGCTTGCGCCACTGACGGGAGGGCGCGGCGCCGGAGAGGATCACGAGGCCCTCGGCGTGCCGGCGCATGCGGGTGGTGAGGTGGTCGAGGCGGAACAGGTCGGCGAGTTCCTCGGTGTCCTCGGTCCTGCGCTCCATGGCGTCGAGGAGGGTGAGCTGCTTGTGGAGGAGGACCTGGCTGCGGCGCGCGAGGTTGACGAAGACCTCGGAGACTCCGGCGCGCAACTCGGCCTGCTTGACGGCGGCTTCGACGGCCGCGCGCTGCAGGGTGTTGAGGGCCTGGCCGACTTCGCCCATCTCGTTCTTGTCGTATTCGAGGCGGGGGACCTCGGTCTCGACGTCGACCTGCTCGCCCGCGGAGAGGCGGCGCATGACGCTCGGCAGGCGCACTCCGGACGCCTCGTGGGCCTCCAGGCGCAGCTGCCGCAGATCGCGGATGAGGGTACGGCCGACGCGTACGGACAGGAAGAGGGAGAGCAGGAGTGCGATCAGGCCGAGGGCACCGGCGATGACCGCCTTGGCGATGACACCCACGGCCACGGGGTGGACGCGGTCCTGATAGCGGTCGTTGGCCTGGTCGTTGAGGGTGCCGAGCTCGTCGAGCACGTTGCCGGCGGCGCTGTCCCAGCTCTTCGCGGAGACACCGCGGGGGGTTCCGGCCCCGGAGGAGACAGCGGCTTCCTCGGCCACGCGCAAGGGGGCGGAAGAGGCGTTCTTCCAGAAGCTCTGGTAGCGGTCGCGCTCGGCCACGGGCAGCAGCGGCAGGTTGACGTCGTACATCAGGGTGCGCTGGGCCACGAGGTCGGAGATGTCCCGCTCTTCGGAGTGGGAGATCCTGCCGACGATCAGGGCGGAGCCGAGGAGGGCGTCCTCGCGGGAGAGCAGTTCGCGGGCGCGGGCGAGATTGGCCAGCGCTCGGTACTGCTTGTCCAGTTCGATGTTGTCGACCACGTGCAGGTTGGCGAGGAGGACGTAGCAGGGGTCGACGAGCCGGTTGTAGAGGTCGAGGGCCTGGGTGCGGTTGACGGTGCCGTCCTCGACGCTGCGGCGCAGCGACTCGATGCCGTCGAAGCCGTCCAGGACCGCGGTCAGCCGCTCGTCGGTGTCCGCGCCCATCGCGTCGCGCACGTCGGGGTTCCGGGCGTTGTCGCGGATGCCGCTGACGGCCTTGTCGGTGGCGGACCGGCTGCGCCGGAGCGCGGCGAGACCGTCGGACGCGCGGGGGTCGGCCAGGTAGACGAGGGTCTGGCGGCGTTCTTCCTGGAGGACGCGGACGGTGTCCTCGATGGGGTAGCCGATCTTCTCCACCACGGACGACACATTGAACAGGTCGCTCGCCTCACGTCCCGTGAGCACGGTGGCGAAGGTCCAGATCGCGGTGAGGGACACCAGCGGCACGAGAAGCAGCGCCACGATCTTCCGGCGGATGGACTTCCCGCGAAAGCGCATGGCCTCCCCCAGCTCGGGCCCCCGGCTACCGGGGGTACACATGTGCGTCAACAAACGGCGCGAGCCTACTACCGACCCACAGGGAACTCGAAGGCCGGTCCGGAACCTGAACTTCCGCGCCAGCCGCGAGGCGTGGCGAGTTGTCCGGGCATTGCGGGAGTTGTCTCTCCGAAACCGGTGGTGGCGGCGCGGGTCAACCCACGAGCGACTCGTGGGCGGTTGGCTGAAATTTTTCGGTTTCCGGGAATCTTCGTGAGCGGCCGTTCGTACTTCCCTACGGGAAACGGGGGCGGAATCGGTCGCAGGAGCCGCATCCCGCATCTGGGCGGCGTAAGACAGCGCAAGCCGGGCAGCCACTGGGGAGCACGGGTCTTCGGATGCGAGCGAGCGGTCTGCTGGCGGTGGGGAGTGACACGGTGATGGGCACGGCGGAACGGCGCGGTGCGTCCAGGGCTGGTGGGGCGCAGCTGACGGGGCATCAGGATGTTGATGCGGCCGAACGCGACATCTCAGGGGGCACGGTGGAGCCCTCGAGACACGAGACGGGAGTTCTGCATCGCGGGGCGAGTCGCGGTGCCGGGGAGGGGCGCTACCACCGGCCCCTGTGGGTCGAGGAGCCCGCGCGGCGGCGCCGGCTGCCGGATCCGGTGCGGACGGCGGCCGTACGAGCGGTCCTGCTCATAGCCGTGACCCTGATCCAGGCCATGGTGGCCTTCCTGTGCACGATGGCCGGGTCCTGGCTGGCATTCCCCATGGTGATCAGCAGTGTGGTCAGCACGATCGCCGCCACCTGGGGAGCGCTCGACGTGTGGGTGACACGCCAGGTCTGGAATCAGCGCAACGGCGTGGTGTCCGTGCCGAGCAGCACGGCGCGGGCCCTGCGGCGCGAGCGGCGGCGGACCCGGCGGCAGGAGCGTGCCGCCGAGCGGGCGCAGGGGCGGATACGCCGGCGGGGTGGAGCGGGGCAGTTGTCCCACTCGTGAGGCAGGACGGTGTCGCCGGCGACGACGGTGTGCGGTAGGGCCGTCACGCAGCCGTCGCCGCACGGGACGCCGTCCCTCAGGGCCAGGGCCGAGCCGACGAGGCACGCGGTGTCGGGGACGGCCCCGATCAACACCCGTATGTCCCGATGTCCGGCGGGCAGAATGGGGCGGTTTCAAGCAGTCCGGCGCCGGACGCGAACTCGGGCCCCGGGGCGCGCCGAGTATCGGGAGACGAATTTCATCTGGCGCAACATCCGCCCCACGCATCAGGGTTGGTTCGACTGATCGAACCGAGCCTGAGACACCCATTGGGGAACCGCCCATGAGAACAACCGCAGAGTCGACCGACCCACACGGCCGGGACGACGCCGAACTCACCGAGTTCGGCTACAGACCCGAGCTCAAACGCACCCTCGGCAACTTCCACACCTTCGCCGCGGGGATCAGCTACATCTCCATCCTGACCGGCACCTTCCAGCTGTTCTACTTCGGCTACGGCAGCGGCGGCCCCGCCTACTGGTGGTCGTGGCCGATGGTCTTCGTCGGCCAGTTCATGGTGGCGCTGTGTTTCGCGGAGCTCGCCGCCCGCTATCCCGTGGCGGGCTCCGTCTACAACTGGTCGAAGAAGATAGGCAACCCGCATCTGGGCTGGCTCGCCGGCTGGATGATGCTGATCGCCTCGATCGTGTCCATATCGGCCGTCGCGCTGGCCTACCAGCTGACGCTGCCGCAGATCTCGTCGTTCTTCCAGTTCGTGGGGGACGGCACCGGTACGTACGACGTGGCGACCAACGCGGTCATCCTGGCCGCGGTGTTGATCCTGTTCACGACCCTCGTGAACGCCTTCGGCGTCAAGCTGATGGCGCGGATCAACACGGCGGGCGTGTTCATCGAGTTGATCGCCACCGTCGTACTGATCGTCCTGTTCGCGGTCCACATCACGCGCGGTCCGCAGGTCGTCATGGAGACGCACGGGACCGGCGCGGGTTACGGAAACGGCTACCTGGGCGCCTTCCTGGTGGCCTCGCTGGCCTCGGCGTACGTCATGTACGGCTTCGACACGGCCGCCTCGCTCGGTGAGGAGTCCCTGGACCCGACCCGTAACGCGCCCCGCGCCATCATCCGGGCGATCGTGGCCTCTTTCGTCCTGGGCGGCCTGATCCTGCTGCTCGCGCTGATGAGCGTGTCCAGCCTGAAGGGCGACAAGCTGTCCACGGACGGCCTGCAGTACATCGTGCTGGACGTGCTCGGTCCGACGGCCGGCAAGGCGATGCTGTGGTGCGTGCTGATCGCGGTGACGGTGTGCGCCCTGGCGGTCCACACGGCGGCGGTCCGGCTGGCCTTCGCGATGGCCCGCGACAACAACCTGCCGGCGTCCTCGAGGCTGGCCCGGTGCCACCCGCGGTTCCAGACGCCGGTCCTGCCGACCGTGATCATCGGGATCCTGGCGCTGGCGATCCTGGTGGTCAACATCCGCCAGCCGCAGATCTTCACCGTCGTCACCAGCATCGGCATCATCATGATCTACCTGGCCTATCTGGGTGTCACGGTGCCGCTGCTGGTCGCGCGGCTGCGCGGGAAGTGGCAGCCCGCGGGCGAGGGCCGGTTCTCCCTGGGCCGCTGGGGCCTGCCGGTCAACATCCTCGCGGTCCTGTGGGGTGCGGCCATGACGCTCAACCTGATCTGGCCGCGGGCCGCGGTCTACAACGCCTCGGCTCCCTACCACTGGTACCTGCGCTGGGGTGCGGTGCTGTTCGTCGCCGTCATCGCGGGCGGCGGTTTCGCCTACTACTGGTTCGTCCAGCGGCACCGGACCGGGGTGCTCGCCGAGCACCGTTCCGAGGCCCCGGCCACCGCTCCCGTCGCCGCCCCGGCGGCCGACTGAAGACCGGGGGAGAACCCATGAGCGCCGGGCGTCAGGGAGACCTCACTAGGGCGTCGTGGACGCCGGGCGCTTGTACATCCTGGTCGCCGTGATCTCGCTGTGGACCGCCTCCCCCGCCTGGGGCTGTTGCGGCAGGCCCGGGCGGAGGTGTTCCTCGACGCTGATGTACTTGAGGCCGGCCCTCAGGTCGGCGTCGTTGCGCATGCGGATGACGAGGGGGAACTCGGCCAGCGCGGTGGTGTCGAACAGACCCGTGGTGTAGAGGAGCTGCACGCCCAGGGCGTCCGACACCGCCCGCTGGAGTTCCAGCAGATACGTGGCGTTGGCGCGGCCGATGGGGTTGTCCAGGAAGAGCGTGCCGGCGTGCCGGTGTTTGTCGCGGCCCCGGTCGTTTGAGCGCAGCGCGGCCATCGTGCAGTAGAGGGCGATGGCGGCGGTGAGGAGCTGGCCACCGGAGAAGACGTCGCCCATCTGCCCGACGGGGACGCGCTCGGCGCGCAGCACGGCGTCCGGCTTGAGGATCTCCACGGCGACGCCCTTGGGCTGCAGCGCCGCGGCGACGCCCCGCAGCAGCAGGGACATGCCGTCGCGGCGCAGGTCGGAGTTCTTCTTGACGGCGGCGCGGGTCGCCTCGTCGATGACCTCGCCGAGCCGCTCGGTGAGGGTGGCCTGGTCGGGTTCCTCGAAGCGGATGCGGAGGAACTCCTGCCCCGACCATTCGCCCAGACCTTCCGGCAGTCGCGAGAGCCGCTGGGCGGAGCGCAGGGTGGCCAGGGCCGACTCGACCAGGCCGCGCAGGCGGTCCACGATCGAGTCGCGGTTGCGCTCCAGCTGTTCCAGTTCGTCGGTCAGGACGCGCAGGCGGGGGGCGAAGGCGTCCGCCCACTTCTGGGCGTGCTCCGGCAGGGCGGAGGCGGGCAGTTCACGGATCTGCTGGCGAGCCGGGGTGCGGACCTGCTCGTAGCGGGTGGAGTTGGCGTGCCGGACGAGGATGTCGCTCGCCTCCCGGACGGCGGCCTCGGCGGCGGACAGGTCGGCGGCGCAGCCGCGCAGCGAGCGCCGGGCCTCGGCGGCCGTCTGCCGGGCCTCCTCCGGGCTGCCGGCGTACGGCTCCGTCTCCTCCTGCTCCTCCTCGCCGGCGTGCTCGCGCAGCAGGTCGCGGAGCATGGCGGCGATCTCGTCGAAGCCGCTCGCCGCGTCCTCGGCGGCCCGGTGGGCGTCGAGGAGTTCGGCGTGTGCCTCGCGTGCCCGGTTCAGCGCCTCGGTGTGGGAGGCCAGTTCGGCCGTGGCGGTGCGCAGCAGGGTCTGCGCGTGTTCGGCGTCGCGGGGCCGGATGTCCTCGGGAAGGTCGGTGTGGGCCTCGCCGTCGTCGGCGGGGGCGAGCCGTTCGGCCTCGCCACGCAGCCGTCCGAGCTGCTCGCTCGCGGTCGACATCCGCGTTTCCAGGAGCTGGACCAGCTCCTCGGCGCGGGCGGCGGCGGCCTGGCGGCTGGGGCCGTCGGAGCCGTCTGGTGATTCGAGGAGCTGCTCCGCACGCGTACGGACCTTGTTGCTCAGCCGGTCCAGCTCCGCGCGGGCCGCGCTCTCGTCGCTCTCGGCACGGGCCTGCTCGGCGCGCAGGTCGGCGCCCACGCCGACCTTCTCGTACAGCTGGGACGCGGCCCGGTAGGCCTCGCGCAGGGCGGGCAGGGAGGCCTTGGGGGTCTGGTCCTCGTCCTCGGGCACGTCGTCGGGAGCGCCCGCGATCTCGGAGCGCTCGGCGCGCAGCGCACGGGCGGTGCGTCGGGTGTCGTCGGCGGCGCGCTGGGCGGCCCGCCGGTCCTCGTCGGCGGCCCGGGCCCGCTCGAGGCAGGCCTGGGCGCTCGCCTCGGACTCGGCTGCCTCGTCGGCCAGTTCGCGCAGCTTGACCTGCCAGCCGGCGCGCTCGCGCAGCCGGAAGGCGAGCCCGGCCAGGGCATCGGCGGAGCGGCGGGCCTTCTGCGCGGCCTCCTGCCGCTCGTCGCGGACGCGCGCGGCCTCGGTGGCGACCTCGTCGGCCTCGGCCCGCAGGGTCCGGGCTTCGGCCAGTTCCGCCTCCGACTCCTCGGCGAACTCGTGGGTGTCGTGGGCGGCCCGGGCCAGTTCGGTCAGCCGGCCGGCGGGGCAGCCGGTGCGCCAGGAGGCGAGCCGGGCGGCCAGTTCACGGTCCTTGCCGAGCCGGGCGGCGAGGGTGCGGATCTCCTCGTCCCGCTCGGTGGCCCGGGCGCGCAGCGCCTGCCGCTCCTCGTCGGCGGCGTGCTCGTCGTGCATGGCCGGGTTCGGCGGCACGAGGAACACGTCGCCGCTGTCGGTGTCGGGGGCCGGGGTCGGGGCGAGCAGGGCGGCGGCGGTGCCGACCGCCACGGCGGAGCGGGGCAGCAGTGCCGCGTCGCCCAGCGCCTCCCGGGCCCGGGCGTGGGAGGCCGGGTCGGTGATGATCACGCCGTCGACGAGTTCGGGCCGGGCGGCCAGCACGCGGGCGTGGTCGGCCGGGTCGACGGCCTGGGCGAGATAGCGCCAGCCGGGCAGCGCGGGGATGCCGTGCTCGCCGAGGAACTCGACCGTGGCCAGCACGTCCGGGCCGGGGGGCAGCAGTCCGCCGTCGCCGAGCGCGCCGAGGATGCGGGAGTCGTCGGCCGCGGCCGTACGCAGCTCGAACAGCTGCCGCTCGGCGGAGGAGACGGAGTCGTCGAGCAGGTCGCGCAGGTCGTCGGCGAAGCGGTCGAGTTCCTCGGGGGTGAGCCCCTGATCGCCGGCGGCCGGCTGCGGGGCCGGGTCGCCGTCCGTGCCGTGCCGGGGCTGCGGGATGCCGGGGCGGGTCTGCGGGGTGAGGCTGAGCAGTTCCGCCAGCCGCTCCTCCCCCGCGAGCGCCTCGGCGGTGCGGCGCTCGGCCTCGTACGACCGCTCCGCCGCCGTGGCCGCGTCGGCGGCGCGTGCCGCGGTGAGTTCCGCTCGGCTCTCGGTGGCAGCGGCTTCGCGTGCCTGCTCCGTGGCCCGGCGGGACGCCTCACGGGCCGCGTCCCAGGCCGCGACGGCGGTCTTCTCGGCGTCGCTGGCGGCCAGGGCCGCGCGGGCCGGGTCGGCGTCGGGTGCGGAGTCGTCGAGCCAGCCGGCCCGGACCGCCTCGGCGGTCTCCTGCTCGACCTCGGCGAGGCGCTGCTTGAGGTGCCCGATCTCGCTGCGGGCGCGCTGTGCCTGGGTGGCGGCGGCGGTGGAGTCCCGGTAGGCGGCGTCGCTGACCTCCTGGAGGGCGGCGGAGCGCTCCTCCTCCTCGTTGGCGTGGCTCTCCGCTTTCTCCGCGGCGGCGTGCAGGGCCCGTACGAGATCGACGGCGGCCTTGGAGCGGGCGGCCAGGGCGGGGGCGGCGTCCCGCTCGGCCTCCTGGATCGCCGCGGACACGCGGGTGACGCGGTCGGAGGCGGCGCGGTGGCGCAGCACGGCCTCGGCGGCCTGCCATGCCGCGTAAAGGGTGCGGGCGTCGGCGAGCTCGCGCTTCTGCGCGGCGGCGGACTTCTCGGCCCCGGCGAGAGCCAGCGAGGCGTGCCGGTAGGCGATTTCGGCGGAGATCAGGGCGCTGCGCTCGCGGGCCGCCTCGGCGTGGGTGACGGCGTACGCGGCGGCGGTGACCCGCTGGGCCAGGTCGGCGGCCCGGACCCGCTCCCGCACACCGCGTGCGGACAACCGGCGGGCCAGTGTCCGGGTCCGGCGCTCGGCCGTGGAGTGGATGTCACGGGCGCGTGAGCGGGCCTCGGCGGCCTCGACGATCCGTCCGAGGAGGTCGACGGACCCGGCGGTGAAGTCGCGTTCCGCGATCAGCTCGGCGCGCCGGCCCAGCTTGTTGCCGAAGCCGCTGACCAGGTCGGCGAGCCCGTCGGTGTCGCGGGTGTCGGTGACGGCGCGCAGCAGCAGGTCGGTGAAGTCGGAATCCTTCTTGACGGCGAAGAGACCGGCGGCCTCGCCTTCGTCGGCGTTCATCTCGCGCTGGTAGCGGAAGAGTTCGGGGTCGAGGCCGAGGTCGCCGAGGTGCTCGATCCAGCGGTCGTGGGTCTCCTCCCAGTGCACCTCCAGGTGCGGGTAGTTCTTGCCCGCCTCCGTGAGGGCGTCGCGGAAGCCCTTCATGGTGCGGCGCCGCCCGCGCGCACCGGACTGGCCCTCGGCCGGGGCCCGTACGGCGGTGGCCTCCGCCACGGGGAGGTTGTCCAGGCTCAGTCCGGGCCCGGGCCGGAAGGAGTACCAGGCCTCGGCGAACTTCCGCGGGTCGTTGGAGACCTGCCGCCCGCGCCACTCGCTGACCTTGCCGACGACGACGCACTCGCCGGTCAGCACGTGCTGCCACTCCAGCGCGACATGCCCGCAGTCGTCGGCGAGCAGGAACTTGCGCAGCACGCCGGAGCTGGCGCCGCCGAGGGTGTTGCGGTGGCCCGGCAGCATCACGGAGAAGATCAGCTTGAGCAGCACCGACTTGCCGCCGCCGTTCTCCAGGAAGAGCACGCCCGCGGGCGCGGGCCGGCGCGGCGGGCCGACCGGTTCCTCCTCGAAGAACTCCGCCTGGGCGGGCGCGGGATCGGGCACGATCTCGCCCACACCGCGCAGGTCAAGCACGGTGTCGGCATAGCGCGCACCGGCGGGCCCGATCGAGTAGAGGCGGACCCGGGACAGCTCGTACATGGCGGACTCTCGTAAGTCTTCGTGAGATGGGGAGTTCAGGAGGAGTGGAACGGCAGCCCGGCGTCGGCGACCAGCTCCAGGTCGTCGCTCTCCTCGGCGGGCAGCAGCGTCGGCGTGCCGTCGGTGACCGGGACGACACCCAGGTCCAGCAGCTCGGCCAGGGCAGCGCTGCCGGCCAGGTCGCGGACCTGGAGCTGGTAGCGGGCGGTCGTGCGGTACGTGCCGCCGTGGTCGTCGCCGGTGCGCTGCAGGAAGCCGGATTCGGTGAGGAACGCGGCGGCCTTGGCGACGATGCCGGTGGTGGAACCGGCCAGGCGGCGGGCGTCCTTGGTGGCGCCGGTCGCGCTGCGCCGTACCCAGATCCGCCAGGCGGCCTCCAGGCCGGGCGCGTCGGTCGCCGGGTCGGTGTTCTCGCCCTGCTCCTCGGCGCGCTCCTCCAGCCGGCGGCAGGCCTGGCGGACGAAGGCGTCGACGCCGTTGACCGTAATCCGGCCGATGTAGCCGTCGTCGGCGAGGTCCTCGGGGCGCGGGTACGCCATGGCGGCGACGGCGAGGTGGGCGAGCCCGTGCAGGAACCGGTCACCGCCGTCGGCGGACGTACGACGCGCGTAGTCGCCCATGCGCACGGCGAACACCGAGTCCTCCGCGGCGGTGACGGCCATGCCCGCGCGCGGGGACACCTCCAGCACGATCAGCCCCAGCCCGGTCGCCACGGCGTCCGCGAGCCGCGCGAAGGGCGGGTCCTCGCGGTAGCGCCGCAGCAGGTCCGCGTACTCCTGGTCGCGGGCGGGCTGCAGCTTGGGCTGCAGCCCGAACGACACGAGCCGAGCCGCGTCTGCGGCGTCGGCGGGAGTGACGGCGGCTCCGGCCGCGGGGGCCGGTCCGTCCGGCTCGCTCCACTCGACATGCTCGCTCACGGTCGGGACTCCTTGTGCCACTCGTACTGACTCATGCTGCTTCCGTCCGGTCCGCCGCCATCCCCGCCGCGTCCAGCAGCGCGGTGCCGACGATCAGATCCGCGCCGCCGAACTCCGGATCGTCCAGCTCGGTTCCGTCGTCCACGGCGAACAGCAGCTTCTGCTCACCCTGGCGGTAGGCCGTGCCGACCGGCGGGCTGGCGGCGTGCACCGCCAGCAGGGCCACCAGGTACGGCAGCTCGGGGTCCTGCCGCCGGGCCTCGGCCAGCAGCCCCGACAGCCGGCGCGGCGCGTCCGCGGGCAGGTCGAGCAGCTCCTGCGCCGCCGCCAGCTGTTCCTCGCTGAACCGGCTGTCGTCCGGCGTGGCGATCAGGTCGGGCTCGGGCATCTCGGCACCCAGGTGCTCGCGCTCCACCGGCGGCGTCAGCAGTATGTCGACCAGGTCCCCGACCCGGACGGACACGGGCGTGCGCAGCCCGGTGCCGCGGCCGAAGAAAGCGTCGGTGACGCGGACGGCCTGCTCCAGCGGGAGCGGCAGCACGGGCGAGAAGAGGTGCCCGTAGAGGTCTGTGCCCGAGGTCGTCAGGGGTGTGGCGAAGGCCTGCCGGTCCTGTTCGGCGCGGAACAGCGGCCCGGCCTCCAGCAGCCGGGACTGGAGCTGGGTGTGCCGGCGGATGCAGTCCTTGACGATGTCGACGAGCTCGGCGGTGCGGCGCTTGTGTTCGGGGTCCTCGGACTCGTCACGGGCCTTGCGGATGTTGGTGAGGATCGCGTTCTCGTGGCGGTAGCGGTCGGCGACGTGCTCCAGGGCCTCGGCGATCATGTCGGGCACGGCGGAGAGCCAGTCCACCGCGCGCACGTTGCGCCGGGTCGCGTCCAGGGCGCGGCGCAGGGTCTCGGAGTACTGCACGGTCCGGTAGCGGGCCTGTTCGGCTGCGAGCTGGGCGTCGGCGAGCCGGCCGCGGCTGATCAGGATCTCCAGCTTGACCTCGGCGGCGATCTGCGCACTGGTGACGTCCGTGTCGAGGGCGCCGACGAGGACGTTGACCGCCTCGTCCGTCGTGCGGAGGTAGACCGTGCCGCCGGGGCCGGGGACCTCTTCGATCAGCTTGAAGTCGTAGTCGCGGCGCACATAGGTGCCGTCCGCGCCGAACGTGCCGTACACGGCGCGGAATCCGCGG
This sequence comes from Streptomyces sp. NPDC126510, assembly GCF_040302345.1. Classification (NCBI taxonomy): domain Bacteria; kingdom Bacillati; phylum Actinomycetota; class Actinomycetes; order Kitasatosporales; family Streptomycetaceae; genus Streptomyces; species Streptomyces sp. NPDC126510. The sequence continues at coordinate 31,460 of NZ_JBEORR010000043.1, forward strand.
TCGACGCTGCCGACGTTGATCAGGTTCTCCAGGACCCAGCGGGCCACCCGCTCGTGCTCGGCGGCGGGGCGCTGTGCGGCCTGGGCGGCGATGCGCGGGATGAGGCGGGCGACGATCTGGTCGTGGTCCGCGCCCGTGTCGAAGTCCATGTTCAGGGTGACCAGGTCGATGGCCGCGAGGGCGACCTCCGCCATGCCGTACACCGAGTACTCGCCGGCCAGGTTGGCCTTGCGCGCGTCCAGGTCGTGCAGCGGCGCGGTGCAGGCGAGCGCGCGCAGGCGCCGCGCCAGGCCCTCGTCGGCGGCCGGCCCCGGGGCGGGGCGCGGCCCCGCGCTGAGCTGGGGCGGAACGCTGTCCGTCGATGCAGGCGAAGTCACGGTGCACAGACTAGGTCCTGGGTCTGACAACCACCCAAACGACGCGGTACGCCCTTGGGGCCGCGCCCCTCAGCGCCGACCCGCCGCCCGGTACACCCCTGGATCCGCGGCCCTCGGCCGTCTTCGCCGACCCGCCGCCGGTACACCCCAGGAACCGCGGCCCTCGGCCGTCTTCGCCGACCCGCCGCCGGTACACCCCAGGAACCGCGGTCCTCAGCCCTCCTCGCCGACCCGCCGCCGGTACACCCCAGGAACCGCGGTCCTCAGCCCTCCTCGCCGACCCGCCGCCGGTACACCTCGACCACGCGGTCCAGCGAGTCGTCGAGGTATCCCGCGAGCAGGGTCTCGGCCTTCTTGCGGTCCCCGGCCTGAAGAGCCTCAAGAATTGCGACATTTCGCGCAATATAGGGCTCGTGCAGCCGCTGCGGCTCGTCCACCACGTGGAACGCCAGCCGCAGTTCGGCGAAGACGCTCCGCATCAGCTCGGCGGTGCGCTCGCTCGCGGCGAGGGCGACCAGTTCCCGGTGGAAGTGGATGTTGGCCGTACCCACTCCTTTCCAGTCACCTTCCCCGGCCGCCGCCCGTCCCTCCGCGACCGCCCCGGCGAGCCCGTCCAGGGCGTACGGCGGCTCACCGAGGCCCCGGACGACGGCGCACTCGACGAGCCGCCGGGTGCGGTAGATGTCCTCGACGTCCTCCACGGTCAGGACCCGGACGAAGACCCCGCGGTTCAGCTCGTGGACGAGCAGCCGCTCGTGCGTGAGCAGCCGGAACGCCTCGCGCAGGGTGTTGCGGGAGACGCCGAGCGCACCGCCGATGCTGTCCTCCGACAGACGGGTGCCCGGCGGGAAGTACCCCTCGGCGATCCGGCTCCTGAGGATGTCCGAGACCCGTTCCGCGGTGCTGGTGCGCCCCAGGAGGGCCCGGTCGTCGGCGAGGTCCTTCAGCTGCTCTGCCATGCCGGAATTCAATCGCAGATCGCAAGAACGAACCAACACGGGTATTGAAGGATCGTTGAACAATCCTCTACGGTGCTACGCACAGCGTCGCGGCGACGGGGCCGCTTTCCCCGCCGCTCCCCCATCGCGGCGCCGACCGCCTCCGTACGGCACGGCTCACCCCGAAGCACCCTCCGTCCTCCCTCTGCGAGGTGCCCATGAGCTCGACCCCTCCACCGCAGGCCCTGACCGACGAAGCACGCCCCTCGACGACCGAACGCGCCTCGGACGACGGGGCGTTCGGCTGGCTGCGCGCCCTGGGCCCGCGCGGCCGCCGCGCCTTCGCCGGTGCCTTCGGCGGCTATGCCCTGGACTCGTACGACTACTTCACGCTGCCGCTCAGCATGGTCGCGCTGTCCGCCTACTTCGGCCTGAACAGCGGCCAGACGGGGCTCTTCACCACGGTCACGCTGGTGGTCTCCGCGGTCGGCGGCGCCCTGGCGGGCGTGCTCGCGGACCGCGTCGGCCGGGTGAAGGCGCTGATGCTCACGGTGATCACGTACGCGGTGTTCACCGTGGCCTGCGGTTTCGCGCCCAACTACGAGACGCTGCTGGTCTTCCGCGCGCTCCAGGGCCTCGGATTCGGCGGCGAGTGGGCCGTCGGCGCGATCCTGGTCGCCGAGTACGCGAGCGCCAAGAATCGAGGGCGCACGCTCGGCGCGATCCAGAGCTCCTGGGCCGTGGGCTGGGGCCTCGCCGTGATCGTGTACACCCTGGTCTTCTCGGTGGCCGGCGACGACCTGGCCTGGCGCATCATGTTCTGGACCGGCGCGCTGCCCGCGCTGCTCGTCATCTGGCTGCGGCGCAGTGTGCACGACGCCCCCGAGGCCGCCGCGGCGCGTGAACAGAGCGCCGAGAAGGGCTCCTTCACGGCGATCTTCAAGCCCGGCCTGCTGCGGATCACCCTCTTCGCGGGACTGCTCTCGACCGGGGTCCAGGGCGGCTACTACACGCTGGCCACCTGGGTGCCGACGTATCTGAAGTCCGAGCGCGACCTGTCGGTCGTCGGCACCGGCGGCTATCTGACGTTCCTCATCTCGGGCGCCTTCATCGGCTATCTGACCGGTGGCTACCTCACCGACAAGCTGGGCCGGCGGCGCAACATCTGGCTCTTCGCCCTGCTGTCGGCGCTGTGCATCCTGGCGTACGCGAACATCCCGAGCGGCGCCAACACCCTGCTCCTGGTGCTCGGTTTCCCGCTCGGGTTCTGCATGTCGGCGATCTTCAGCGGCTTCGGCTCCTACCTGAGCGAGCTGTACCCGACGGCGGTGCGCGGGACGGGGCAGGGATTCACGTACAACACCGGCCGCGCGGTGGGTGCCGTGTTCCCCACCATGGTCGGGTTCCTGGCCGACAGCTGGGGCGTCGGCGGCGCGCTGGTCTTCGGCGCGATCGGCTACGGCATCGCGGCGCTGGCGCTGCTCGGGCTGCCCGAGACGCGCGGGAAGGAGCTCGCGTGAACCGCACCGGCACCGAGGACCGCCCCCTGCTCCTCGTGGACGAGCACGCGCGCGCGTGGAGCCCCGCGACGGCCCGGGCCCGCTTCCGGGAAGGCCTCACGGGGCCCACGGCAGGCGTCGCGGCCGGCCACACCCAGGTCAACCTGATCTCGGTGCCGGCCGACTGGGCCTACGACATGCTGCTGTTCTGCCAGCGCAACCCCAAGCCCTGCCCGGTGCTCGACGTCACGGACGCCGGCTCCTGGAGCACCGTGCTGGCCGACGGCGCGGACCTGCGCACCGACCTGCCGCGCTACCGGGTGTGGCGGGACGGCGAGCTGGTGGACGAACCGACGGACGTGCGCGCGTACTGGCGGGACGACCTGGTGACGTTCCTCATCGGGTGCAGCTTCACCTTCGAGTGGGCGCTGGGAGAGGCCGGCGTGCCGATCCGCCACGTCGAGCAGGGCCGCAACGTCCCCATGTACGTGACGAGCCGCCAGTGCCGTCCGGCGGGGCGGTTGCACGGGCCGCTGGTGGTGTCCATGCGGCCGGTGCCGCCCCGGCAGCTGGCGGCGGCGATCCGGGAGAGCAGCCTCATGCCCGCGGTGCACGGCAGCCCCGTGCACTGCGGCGATCCCTCCGGGCTCGGCATCGCCGACCTCCGCCGCCCCGACTTCGGGGATCCGGTGGACACCGAGCCGGACGACATCCCGGTGTTCTGGGCGTGCGGAGTGACCCCGCAGGCGGCCGTGACGGCCTCGCGGCCGCCGTTCGCCCTCACGCATGCCCCGGGGCAGATGTTCCTCACCGACGCCCGCGACGAGCAGTACCGCGTGGCCTGACAGGAGACACGGCACATGACCTCGATCGACCTGAACGCCGACCTCGGCGAGGGCTTCGGCCGCTGGCGGCTCACCGACGACGAACGGCTGCTGTCCGTCGTCACCAGCGCCAACGTGGCGTGCGGCTTCCACGCCGGGGACGCGGTCACGATGCGCCGGGTGTGCGAGCTGGCGGCCGAGCGCGGGGTCCGGATCGGCGCCCAGGTGTCCTACCGGGACCTGGCCGGGTTCGGGCGGCGCGCGATGGACGTGCCGCCCGCCGAGCTGGCGGCCGAAGTCGCTTACCAGATCGGCGCGTTGCAGGTATTCGCACAGGCTGCGGGCGCTCGCGTGGCCTACGTCAAACCGCACGGCGCGCTCTACAACCGGGTCGTGCAGGACGAGGAGCAGGCCGCCGCTGTCGTCGACGGCGTGCTCCTCGCGGACGCCGCGCTGCCCGTGCTCGGACTGCCCGGCTCGCGCCTGCTGACGCTCGCCGGGAAGGCCGGACTGCCGGTCGTCACCGAGGCGTTCGCGGACCGGGCCTACACCGACGCGGGCACCCTGGTACCGCGCACCCTGGAGGGCGCCGTGGTCACCGACCCGGACGCCGTCGTGGAACGCTCCCTCGGCCTGGCCCGTTCCGGCGAGGTCGTCTCCCACTCGGGGACGCGCATCGAGGTGCGCGCGCGTTCGCTGTGCCTGCACGGCGACACCCCGGGCGCGGTCGAGCTGGCCCGCCGGGTGCGCGAGCGGCTGGAGGCCTCGGGGGTCCGGGTGGAGGCCTTCGCATGAACGTGCTGCCCGTCGGCGAGGACGCCCTGCTCGTCGAAGTCTCGTCGGACGACGAGGCCCAGTCCCTGCACGCGGAGCTGCTGCGGCGCCGTGCGGAGGGAACGCTCTCGGCCCGCGAGATCGTGCCCGCGGCCCGCACGGTCCTCGTCGACGGCCTCGACGCCCCCACCCGGCTGGCCGCCGAACTGACCGCCGCGGAGCTGCCGTCCGCTCCCCCACGCGCGCGTGCGGTCGTCGAGATCCCGGTGCGCTACGACGGGCCGGACCTCGGCGACGTCGCCGCGCACTGGGGCGTTCCGGAGAGCGAGGTCGCCCGCATCCACGCGGAGACGGAGTTCCGGGTCGCTTTCTGTGGCTTCGCACCCGGGTTCGGCTACCTCACCGGACTGCCGTCCCGCTACGACGTCCCACGCCGGGCCACTCCGCGCACGGCCGTCCCGGCGGGGTCGGTCGCGCTGGCGGGCCCGTACACCGGCGTGTACCCGCGCTCGTCGCCGGGCGGCTGGCAACTGATCGGCACGACGGACATCGTCCTGTGGGACCACGCGCGGGTACCGGCCGCGCTGCTGTCGCCGGGCACGCGCGTGCGGTTCGTCCCCTTCACCCCCGAGGCGGGGGCATGACGGACCGTGCGCTCGCCGTCGTCCGGGCCGGCGCCCTCACCACGGTGCAGGATGCGGGCCGGCCCGGCCATGCCCATCTCGGCGTTCCCCGCTCGGGGGCGCTGGACCGGCCCGCCGCGGACCTCGTCAATCGGCTCGTCGGCAATCCGCCGGGGACGGCCGTGCTGGAGACGACCCTCAACGGCTGTTCCGTACGCCCCCGTTCGACCGTCACCGTGGCGGTCGCGGGCGCGCCCTGCCGGGTCACGGTGGAGGGCCGGCCCGTGGCCTGGGGTGCGCCGGTGCGGGTGCCCGCGGGGGCGCTGCTGGACGTCGGGCCCGCGGTGTCGGGTGTGCGCGCGTACGTGGGGTTCGCCGGGGGCATCTCGGTCGAGCCGGTGCTGGGCAGCCGGTCGACGGACCTGCTGTCGGGGCTCGGCCCGCCTCCGCTCGCGGACGGGACGGTGCTGCCCCTGGGCCGGCCGGTGGGCGTGCACGCCTGCGTGGACGTCGTCCCGCAGCCGGCTCCTCCGGCCGAGCTGGTACTGCGCGTGACGCTCGGCCCGCGCGACGGCTGGTTCACGCCACAGGCCGTCCGTACCTTCGTCTCCCGCGCGTTCAGGGTGTCGTCCGCGAGCAACCGCATCGGGCTGCGCACGGAGGGACCCGCCCTGGAGCGGGCCAGGCCCGGCGAACTGCCCAGCGAGGGCATGGTGCTGGGCGCCGTGCAGGTGCCGCCGGACGGCAGACCGGTGGTGTTCCTGGCCGACCACCCGACCACCGGGGGCTACCCGGTGATCGCCGTGGTCCGCACGGCCGACCTCCCGGCCGCCGCCCAGGCGGTTCCCGGCACGCCGGTCCGCTTCGTGGCCGTACGCCGCCGCTGAAGGGATCGAACGGTCACTGCCCACCGGCCGGGGCCGCCGACAGGCCCGCCAGTGCGGCGGACACCGCGGCCGAGGCCCGCAGGTCGAGCCGGGCGCTCGTGCCCCGGGCGCGGTGCCGGAGTTCGTCGGCGGCCAGGGAAAGGAGCTGGGGCAGCAGGTCGGTGCACCGACGGGCCACCCAGCCGGTGCCGGCCGTGGCCAGCCACCACAGGCTCGCCGACCTGGTCGGGGCGGGGAACTCGGGCTCGGCCGAGGGTGCGGGCCCGGTCGCGAGACCTCGCTCGGCGAGCAACGTGTGGAAGCGCAGGGCGAATTGCCGGTGTCCGCGCTCGCCAGGGTGCAGCCGGTCCGCGCTCCACAGGGCACGGTCGGTGATCCAGTCGCCCTCGCACGCGTGCAGGTGCAGCGCCCCGTACCGCTCGGACAGGGCGTGCACCACCGCGTTCACGGCCCGTTGCCGCCGGGTCAGCGGGTGGGCGAGAGCCCCGGGCAGGCCGAGCATGGTGCCCGGGTCGGGCAGGCAGGCGGTGAGCAGGACCGCGCCCTGCTCGCTGCAGGCCGCGTACACCCGGTCAAGCCGCGCGGCCACGGCCCCGATGTCGAAGGTGCAGCGCAGGGTGTCGTTGACGCCGACGACGACGGACACCAGGTCGGGCCGCAGCTCCAGCGCGGCGGGCAACTGCCGCTCCAGTACGTCCCGGGTCTGTGCCCCGCTCACCGCGAGGTTGGTGAACCCGGCCCGCTCCCCCGCGAACCCGGCCCGCTCTCCGGCGAGCCCGTCCGCGAGCAGCGCGGCCCAACCGCGCCACTCCCCGTCACCGACGGGATCCCCCACGCCCTCGGTGAGCGAGTCCCCGAGGGCGACGAAAACCGAGGGCCCCTCGCGCCGCGGGGGTCTCATGCCACGCCCCGGGGCGCGAACGGCCGGGCGGGACGCGGCGGGACGGCCGCGTCGTGCGCGGCGAGGAACGCGTCGACCGCCGCGTCCCACCCGAAGCACTCCGCACGCGCGCGTGCCGCCTCGCGCCGGTCCGCCTCCAGGCGTTCCAGCAGCAGGTCCACCGCGTCCGCGAAGGCCTCCCCGTGGTCGGCGGCGACGGCTCCGGCGGAACCGATCACCTCCGACAGCGCGGACGAGGCGCTCGCCACCACGGGCGTGCCGCAGGCCAGGGCCTCCAGCGCGGCGAGCCCGAAGGTCTCGGCGGGCCCCGGTGCCAGCACCACGTCGGCGGATGCCTGGAGGGTGCCGAGGAGCCGGCGGTCGGAGACGTGCCCGAGGAAGGTGACCGGCAGGCCGCTCTCGCGCGCCCGCTGTTCGAGCCGGGTGCGCAGCGGGCCGTCCCCGGCCACCACCAGCACCGCCGGGCGCCCGCGCCGCCGCAGCGTCCGCAGGGCGTCCAGCGCGGTGCCGGGCCGCTTCTCCACGGACAGCCGCGAGCACATCACGAGCAGCGTCTCGTCCTCGCGCGCGTGCCGGGCCCGTACCTCCGGGTCGCGCAGCGCCGGGTGCCGCTGCACCAGGTCGACGCCGAGCGGTGCCCGGACGACGTTGCGGGCCCCGATCCGCACGAACTCCCGCTCGGCGAACTCGGTGGTGCACACGACGCGCGCGTAGGTGTGCGCCGTGCGGACGTTGAGGGCGTCGGCGGCACGCCGGGCGGCCCCCTCGGGCAGGCCCCAGGTCCGCAGCACCCCGTCGGCCGACTCGTGGGAGACCATCACGGCCGGGATCCGGGCACGCCGCGCCCACCTGCCGGTCCACCGCAGGGTCGTCCGGTCGGACACCTCCAGCCGGTCCGGCGCGAGCTCCTCCAGAAGCCGGGCCACTCGCCGCCGGTCGGTGAGGACGCGGTATCCGCCGGTGCCGGGCAGCAGCGGCCCGGGGAGGGTGATCACCCTCCCCTGCTCTGTCTCGCGGTCGCTCGTCCGCTCACCGGGGACCACGAGGACGGGGTCGTGCCCCGCCGCTTTGAAGCCCTTGCCGAGTTCGCGCAGCGCGGTGCGCAGCCCGCCGGACGAGGGGGCGACGAAGTTGGCGAGCCGAACGATCCGCAGCGACCGGCGGTCGCCGCTCGCGGGACGGGAGCCGCCGCCGGGACGGGAGCCGCTCATGCCGCCACCGCCGTCCGGCGTCCGGCGAGCACCTGCGCGTAGTGCCCGATGAGCTGGTCGCCCACGGTCGCCCAGGTACGGCCCTCGACGGTGGCGCGGCCCGCCGTGCCGTAGGCGGCCCGCAGCCCGGCGTCGGCGGCCAGGGACCGCACCGCGTCGCGGACGGCGGCCGCGTCGTGCGGCGGCACCAGCAGCCCGGTGCGCCCGTGCGCGACCAGGTCGAGCGGGCCTCCCGCGGCGGGTGCCACGACGGGCAGGCCGCTGGCCATGGCCTCCTGGACCGTCTGGCAGAAGGTCTCGAAGGGGCCCGTGTGCGCGAAGACGTCGAACGAGGCGAAGATCCGGGCGAGGTCGTCACCGGTGCGCCGGCCGAGGAAGACGGCGCCGGGCAGCGCCTGTTCCAGGCCGGGCCGGCTGGGGCCCTCGCCGACGATCACGACCCGGACGCCCTTCAGGCCGCAGGCGCCGGCGAGGAGCTCGACCTGCTTCTCGGGGGCGAGCCTGCCGACGTAGCCGACGATCAGCTCGCCGTTCGGGGCGAGTGCGCGGCGCAGGGCGTCGTCGCGCCGGTCGGGCCGGAACCGCTCGGTGTCCACCCCGCGCGGCCACAACCGGACCCGCGGCACCCCGTGGGTCTCCAGGTCGTGCAGGGCCGCGCCGGACGGCGCGAGGGTGAGGTCGGCGGCGCCGTGCACGGCACGGATGCGCCGCCAGGCGGCGGCTTCCCCGGCGCCCATGTACGTCCGGGCATAGCCGGCCAGGTCGGTCTGGTAGACGGCGACGGCGGGGACGCCGAGGCGCGCGGCGGCGGCCATGCCCCGCACGCCGAGGACGAAGGGGCTGGCGAGGTGGACCACATCGGCACGGTGCTCGACGAGGGTGGCGGCCAGGCGGCGGCTCGGGAGGGCGACGCGGACCTGCGGGTAGCCGGGGAGCGGGAGCGAGGGGACGTGGACGACGGGGCACGGCGCGGAGGCGTCGGGCTTGTTCCCCGGTGCGGGGGCCGGGGCCACGACGACGGGGGCGTGACCGCGATCGACGAGGTGCCGGGCGGTCTGGAGCGCGCAGTGGGCCACGCCGTTCACGTCGGGGGGAAAGGATTCGGTCACGATGACGACACGCATACCGGTGTTGTCGCCGTGCCGGACGTGGCCGCGTCAACGTGGATCTTTCCGGGCGGGGAACGTCCCATGAGCGTTCCGAGGTGCACCCGCACAGGTCGGGCGGCGTCCATGCCCTCCTGGCCCTAGGGTCGTCCCCCGTTCACCTTCGAGGCGGGAATCCGCTCCGGCGTCCCGTCGAGGAGGGGGCGTCCAGCCGTTACACCGCGGTCTCCTCGGGACCGATCCTGCTGCGTACGGCCGTCTGCACCTCGGCCTCCTCGGCCGGGTCGGAGGCGAGCCGGCGCAGTCGCTCGACGACGCGGGTGTCTCCGGTCTCGGCGTGCCGCGCGGCGATCTCCCGGGTGGTCTCCTCGCAGTCCCACAGGCATTCGACGGCGAAGCCGGTGGCGAAGGAGGGGTCGGTGACGGCGAGGGCGCGGGCGGCCCGGCCGCGCAGATGGGAGGAGGCCGTCTCGCGGTAGACGTGGCGCAGCACGGGGGCGGCACAGGCGATGCCGAGGCGTCCGGTGCCGTCCACGAGGGTGAGCAGGGTCGGCGCGTCGGGTCCTTCGCCCCGGACGGCCTCGCGCAGCGCCGCGAGGACCAGGTCCCGGTCCTGGACCCCGCCCCGGCAGGCGAGGACCCGCCCGGCGGCGGCGCCCAGCGCGTCCGGGCGCCGGGCCCAGCCCCGCGCCCGGTCCACGGCGGCCAGGGAGCGCATCCGTTCGAAGGCGTCGACGGCCGCGTCCACGACGAGCGTCGAGCCGGTGGCCACAGCGCGCTCGATCAGATCGAGGGCCTCGGGATCGTTGCCGTCGGCGAGGTACCTGAGGGCCGTGCACCGGGCCCCGTCGGTGCCGTCCTCGGCCGCCCGGACGATCTCGGCCCGGTCCTCGGGCCCGGCCACGGCGCTGAGGCAGCGGGCGGCAGGCACATAAAGGGCGGCTCCCCGGTCGATGCCCTGCTGGGCCCATTCGAAGACGGCCTGCACGCTCCAGCCCGGGCGGGGGCCGGAAGGGCGCATCTGCCGCTGCCAGCGGTCGAAACAGCCCGTCTCGTGAGCGGCGCGCACGCGGGTGGCGACGGATGCGCGCGGGTCCTCGGCCCACAGCCGCCAGGGCCGGGGCTCGAAGGCGTCCCGCACGGTGGCGGCCAGCTCGGCATCGCCCTCCGGGTCGGCCGGGAACCGGGCGAGGACGGGAGCGGCGAGGGCGCGCAGGCCCGCGTCGTCGTCCCTGAGGGCCAGCTCGTCGAGGGCCCAGGCCCAGTTGGAGCCGTGGGCGGCGTACCTGCGCAGCAGTTCGAGCGCGTCCCGCCTGCCGTAGGAGGCGAGGTGCCCGAGGACGGCCAGGGCGAGGCCGGTGCGTGACTCGTCGCTGTCGAGGACGTCCTCGGCGCCGAAGAGATGGGCCTCGACCTCGTCCAGCTCGCCGTTCAGGTCGAGGTAGAGGCGGGCGTAGTAGAGGGAGCGGTTCTCCACCTGCCAGTCGTGGCGGGGATCGCGCAGCACACAGTGGTTCAACGCCGCCAGCGCCTCGGGGCGCGGGGCGGTGAGCGCGTGCAGCGTGCCGTCGCCGCGGCCCCGCTGGAGCAGGCCGAGCAGCGTACCGCTGGGCGCTATGACCGGATCGAACATGGGAAACAGCCTCACATCAAGCGTCGACGCAACCGGGGACGTGTACTACCTGGCCGCGTGACAACACGTCGGAGTGCCCGCCGTTTCCTGCTTGCTGTAGACCATCTTCCTCTGCCTCTCGTCGGTGGCCCTTGCGGACCGCGTCACGGCCCGCGCGGTGCGGCAAAACCTGCCCAACCATCACGTCCGTGAACCACGTCGTCATGATGACTCGGCACTTCCGTCTGCCGCGACCGAAATTTCGGCGGCCCTTTACCGCCTCCCCCGTTTTCGTTGTCGTGCCAGGTCAGACCGGTCGGCTCAGCGCTCGCCGAACAGTTCGAGCAATTCCGTCCGGCCGAACATCCGGGCGGTGTCGACCGCCGAGGGCGTGCCGGCGGACGGGTCGGCTCCACCCTCCAGGAGGGCCTTGATCACGTCCGTCTCACCCTTGAAGACCGCCCCGGCGAGCGGGGTCTGGCCTCGGTCGTTCACGCGGTCGGCCTCGGCACCGCGGCCGAGCAGGGCGCGCACCGCCTCGGAGTGGCCGTGGTAGGCGGCGAGCATCACGAGCGAGTCGCCGCGGTCATTGGTGAGGTTGGCCGGAACACCAGCGTCCACATAGGCCACGAGCGGCTCGGTCTGTCCCCGCCGGGCCAGATCGAAGATCTTGGTCGCCAGCTCCACGACCTCGGGGTCGGGGACTTCGGTCATCGGACGGACCGCCTCTCCACTACGCATCGCCTCCGGTGCGTACGCCTGCGAGGGCGCAGCCGTACGAGTGAATCGCCAGGGTACTGGCTCGCGCGGCACATGACCCGATGTGCCCGAGGTAAAGATCAGCACAGACCCGGACAAGTGCAACAGTCCGGCCTTACCGGGCCCGGGACCACTGCACCGTGCAGGGTAAATCGTACGAATTTCACCCTGTTGCACCTTTTATCGTATGGATACAAGCTGTGAGCCTGGAAGTACTCATGGTGACTGTCCCCGCGAACCAGGAGATCTCAAATGATCCTCTCCATCTCAGGCGTGGTCCTGCTCGGCATCGTCGTCTTCATCTTCTTCCGCAAGGACGGACTGAAGGCGTCGCATGCCGTGGTCGCCATGCTGTTCGGCTTCTATCTGGCGAGCACCGCCATCGCCCCGAGCATCAAGGCAGGCGGCGAGAGCCTGGCGAGCCTCCTCGGCGGAATCAAGTTCTGACGCCCCCGTTCCCCGGACGCATCCCGCCCGTACGCACTCTCTGGAGGCAGAAGTGGCCCGGCGCCCCCTCCCCCGCATCCTGAGCAACGGCAGCGCGCAGCTCGCCCGTAGCCGGGAGCTGGCCCGGACAGCCGCCGACAGCGCCACCGACGTCCTCCACCCGCTGATCACGATCACGCGGGGTCTGCGCCGGCTGGCAGCGGCCGGGCGGCGCAGATGGGCCGAGACTCCCAAGGAGCGACGGGGGGCGCTGCTGTTCCTGGTGGCCTCCGTCATCCTGGTCGTGGCGCTGGTGCCGTACGGACCCCTGCTCGCCGCCATCACCCTGATGGCGGCGGCGGCCTGGCAGGGCCGGGAGCGCTCCACGGCGGCGTCGGACGGGCCCGACGAGTCGCAGGCCGAGCGGCTGAAGTCGCTGTACGAGGCGCTCGTGCCGTACTTCTCCGCCGCCGAGGACCCCGAGCCGCTGTACTCCCACGGCGGCGCGTGGGACAAGGCTTTCCCCACCTACGCGTTCGACGGCGGCGGCCGCATCTCGCAGCTGGTGGTGCGCTACCCGGCGTACTTCACCGACGGCGAGCCCGAGGCCCGTGCCCGGATCGAGCACCTCCTCGCGGCCAAGTCGGGCCGGGGCCGCGAATACCACTTCACGTGGGACGAGGAGGGCAACCAGTTGACGGTCGGCGTGCTCCTGCCACTGCCCGTCGACATCGCCGCCCAGCGTTTCGTCACCACCTCCGGCGAGACGGTCCTGGGTTTCACCGACTCCACCCGGGTCCAGCGCACGCTCCCCGTCACCTCCGGGGAGCGGCAGCGGGACGTGCCGCCGGTCGTCTGGCGCACGGGCCTGCGCTCCACCGAGCCGCACCTGCTCGCTCTCGGCCAGCCGGGCAGCGGCACATCCACCCTGTTGCGGTCCATCGCCCTGCAGGCCCTGCTCCACGGCGACGTGGTGATCGTCGACGGCGGGGGCACCGGCGAATACGCCTGCCTGACCGGCCGGGACGGCGTCCTGGCCGTCGAGGCGGGGCTCGCCGGGGTCACGGCCGGCCTGGAGTGGGCCGCGACCGAGACCGAGCGCCGTCTCATCGCCGCCAACCGCGCCCATCAGGCGGGCGATCCGCCGCCCGACGACACCAAGCGCCCGTTGTGGATCCTCCTGGACCGCCCGACGGCGTTCACCCACCTCGCCGCCGCCGACGGCCGCAAGGACCCCCAGTCCCTTCTCCAGGTCCCCCTCCGGCACGGCCGCCCGGCGAACGTGACGGTGGTCGTGGCCGAACAGCTGGACCACGTGGACGCCCTCAGCGATCCCGTTCGCCAGCACACCCGCGCCCGTGTGGTCCTGGGTCCGGCCACGGCGGACCAGCTCGAGTCGCTCCTGGGCGCGCGACCGCACACCACTCCGATCGACGAGCTGCCGCCGGGCCGCGGATACGCCCGCCTGGGCACGGGCCCGGTCCACCGTCTCCAGGTCCCGGCCACGCCGAACCCCTACGACGACGCCACGCCCGACGCCCTCTGCGAGGCGGTCCTGAACCTCCTCCCGCCGCGCACGGCTCCGGCGGACGGCGAGACGATCCCGGAGCAGGACCCGTCGGAAGACCGGCCGGCGGCGGTACCGGCGGAGGAAGAACAGGAACCGGCTCCGACGGAAGCCCGGTCTCGGGATGCGGTGCCGGCCCTGCCGAAGGAGCCCGCGCGGGACCCGGGGCCGGCCCTCGCCCAGGAGCCCCTCCCGGACCCGGTGCCGGCTCTGCATAAGGAGCCCGCGCGAGACCCGGTGTCGGTCCTGACAAAGGAGCCCGCGCAGGACCCGGTACCGGCCCTCGCCCAGGAGCCCCTCCCGGATCCGGTGCCGGTTCTGACCAAGGAGACGTAGACGCGGACTGCGTCCCGCCGGGAGTGCACAGCCCCCAGCGACCCCGCACAGCGCCCTACGCCACGAACGTACGCGGCGGCTCCGCGCTCCCCACCGCACCGCTCTCCACCAGCCCCGCCGCCGCGGCCAGCCGCACGGCCGCCTCCTCGGCCACCGCCCCGCCCACGGTGAACGGCAGCCGCACATACCCCTCGAACGCACCGTCCACCCCGAACCGCGGCCCCGACGGCACGCGCACTCCCACGCGCTCCCCCGCCTCGGCCAGCCGAGACCCGGACAGGCCCCCGGTCCGCACCCAGAGCGTCAGCCCGCCCCGAGGCACCTCGAACTCCCACGTGGGCAGCTCCCGCCGCACCGCGGCCACCAGCTCGTCCCGGTTCGCCCGGGCCTGATCCCGCCGCACCTCCACCGCCTGCTCCCAGCCCCCGGTCCCGAACAGCCAGTTCACCGCCAGCTGCTCCAGCACCGGCGTGCCGAGATCGGCGTACGCACGGGCGGCGACCAGACTGCGGATCACGTCCGGGGCGGCCCGCACCCACCCGATCCGCATCCCGGCCCAGAAGGCCTTGCTCGCCGACCCCACCGTGATCACCGTGGACCCGGCCGGGTCGAACGCGCACACCTGCCGGGGCATCAGCACCTCCGGGTCGAGCCACAGCTCGCTCATGGTCTCGTCGGCGATCAGCACGGTCCCCGCGGACCGCGCCGCGTCCACGAGGCGCCGCCGCTGGTCGTCGTCCGCGAGCGCCCCGGTCGGGTTGTGGAAATCGGCGACGACATACGCGATCCGGGGCGCCGCGTCCCGCAGGACCTGCCGCCAGCGGTCCATGTCCCACCCGGTGAGCCCCTCTGCCATGGCGACGGGCACCAGCCGTGCCCCGGCCTCCCGCATCAGCTGGAGGATGTTGGCGTACGAGGGCGACTCGACGGCGATGCGCTCGCCCCGCCCGGCGAACAGATGACAGATGGCGTCGATCGCGCCCATCGCGCCGGTCGTCACCATGATCTGCTCGGGCATGGTCGGGATCCCGCGGGCGGTGTAGCGCTCGGCGATCATCGCCCGCAGCGCGGGCAGACCGGCGGGATAGTCGCCGTGGGTGTGCGCGTAGGGCGGCAGTTCCTCCAGGGCGCCCTGAACGGCCCGTGTGAGCCAGGGCTCGGGGGCGGGGAGCGCGGCGCAGCCGAGGTCGATCAGGGAGCCGAGGGCCTCCGGCGGCAGGGGCTCGAGACCGCGCGCGGGCAGCGGGTTCCCGGCCGGGACGGCGGTCCAGCTCCCCGCACCGCGCCGGGACTCCAGGAACCCCTCGCTGCGCAGCGCCTCGTACGCGGCGGCGACCGTCGTGCGGCTGACGGACAGGGAGAGGGCGAGTTCACGTTCGGCGGGCAGCCGGGCCGCCACCGGGACGCGCCCCTCGAGCACCAGCAGACGGATGCCGTCGGCGAGCGCGCGGTAGGCCGGCGGCCGGCGTGTTCCGGGTCCCGCCGGGCGGTCCTGCTGGGAGCTGAGGAGCCGCGCGAGCTGTGCCGCACCCACGGCCGAGGTCCATTCCGCCATCGAAATCAGTCCACCTTCCCCGGATTGGCCATGGATGGCCTCTCCATCCAAGCCACAGGGTGTCATGCAGCAGTCCACTATCACCACTGGGGGCACAACATGGCCACGCAGGGGCGCCTCGCCCGTCGGCTCGTCCAGCTCTACGCGGGGCTCGCGCTGTACGGCGCGAGTTCGGCACTGCTCGTCCGGTCGGGGCTCGGTCTTGAGCCGTGGAACGTGCTGCACCAGGGTCTCGCCGAGCGGACCGGTCTGTCGATCGGCGTCGTGCTGACCCTGGTGGGCGCCGCGGTGCTGCTCGCGTGGATCCCGCTGCGGCAGCGGCCGGGCCTGGGCACGATCTCCAATGTGCTGGTCATCGGCATGGCGATGGACGCGACGCTGGCGCTGGTACCCGACGCGCACGGGCCGGCGCCGCGCATCGCGCTGATGGTGGGGGGAATCGTCCTGAACGGCGCCGCGACCGGCCTGTACATCGCGGCCCGCTTCGGACCGGGCCCTCGCGACGGCCTCATGACGGGGCTGCACCAGCTCACGGGCGTCTCGATCCGCCTGGTCCGCACCGGCATCGAGCTCGCGGTCGTGGCGACCGGCTTCGCCCTGGGCGGCACCGTCGGCATCGGCACGCTCCTGTACGCCCTCGCGATCGGCCCGCTCGCCCAGATGTTCCTGCGGGTGTTCGCCGTCCCCCCGGCATCCGTCGGCAGCACGGCCGTTGCCACCGGTCAACCCCGAGGAGCGATACTGCGTTCGTGACCCCGCGGATACGCCATCCCTACCTCGACCATCCCGGCCCGATCGCCTTCGCCCACCGGGGCGGGGCCGCGGACGGCCTGGAGAACACCGTGCGGCAGTTCCGTCGCGCCGTCGAAGCGGGTTACCGGTACATCGAGACCGATGTCCACACCACGCTGGACGGCGAACTCGTCGCCTTCCACGACGCGACGCTGGACCGGGTGACGGACGGCGGGGGCCGGATCGCCGACCTGCCGTGGCACGAGGTGCGGCAGGCGCGGGTGGCGGGCCGGGAGCGGCTCCCCCTCTTCGAGGAGCTCCTGGAAACCTTTCCCGACGTGCGCTGGAACGTGGACGTCAAGGCGGAGGGCGCCCTGCTGCCCTTCCTCGACCTGGTCGGGCGGACGGACTCCTGGGCCCGGGTGTGTCTCGGCTCGTTCTCCGATGCGCGGGTGGTGCGCGCCCAGCGGCTGGCCGGTCCGCGCCTGGCCACGTCCTACGGCACACGGGGCGTGCTCAACCTGCGGCTGCGCTCCTGGGGGCTGCCGGCCGCGGTGCGCCGCTCGGCGGTGGCCGCGCAGGTCCCCGAGATCCAGTCCGGCATCCAGGTCGTGGACCGGCGCTTCCTGCACACCGCCCACGCGCGCGGGCTCCAGGTGCACGTGTGGACCGTCAACGACGCCGAGACGATGCACCGGCTCCTCGACCTGGGCGTGGATGGCATCATGACCGATCACATCGACACACTGCGCAAGGTCATGGAGGACCGCGGCGTCTGGGTCTGAGAGTCCGGGCACCTCCCCTCCGCGCGTTCACGGGGAAGCGAGGGCACGGGTGGGCGACGACACCGTGCGGACACCACCGGCCGACGGGGCCGCGGAGCTGAGACGCGAACAGCGCGGCTGGTACTTCTACGACTGGGCCTGCTCCGTCTACTCCACGAGCGTGCTCACCGTGTTCCTCGGCCCCTACCTGACCTCGGTCGCCGAGTCGGCGGCCGACGCCGAGGGTTACGTCCACCCCCTGGGCATCCCGGTGCGGGCCGGGTCCTTCTTCGCGTACTCGGTGTCCCTGTCGGTGATCGTGGCCGTCCTCGTGATGCCCCTGGTCGGCGCCGCCGCCGACCGCACCGGCCGCAAGAAGCCCCTGCTCGCGGCCGCCGCCTACACCGGCGCCACGGCCACGGCGGCCATGTTCTTCCTGGACGGCGACCGCTATCTGCTGGGCGGTGCCCTGCTGATCGTCGCCAACGCCGCGCAGTCGGTGGCGATGATGCTCTACAACTCCTACCTGCCGCAGATCGCCCCGCCCGAGCAGCGGGACGCGGTGTCCTCCCGCGGCTGGGCCTTCGGCTACGCGGCCGGCTCACTGGTCCTCGTCGTGAACCTGGTCCTCTACACCGGACACGACGGCTTCGGCCTCTCCGAGAGCACGGCGGTCCGCATCTGCCTGGCGTCGGCCGGCCTGTGGTGGGGTGCGTTCGCCCTCATACCGCTGCGACGGCTGCGCGATCGCGGGACCGCCGGCCGGGAGGCCGCCCTCCCGGGCTTCCGGCAGCTGGCGGCGACCGTCCGCGACATGCGCCGCCATCCTCTGACGCTGGCCTTCCTGCTCGCTTACCTCGTCTACAACGACGGCATCCAGACGGTGATCTCCCAGGCTTCGATCTACGGCTCCGAGGAACTGGGCCTCGGGCAGTCCACGCTCATCGGCGCCGTCCTGCTGGTGCAGGTGCTGGCTGTGGCGGGCGCGCTGGCGATGGGCCGACTGGCCCGGGTGTACGGGGCCAAGCGCACGATCCTGGGCTCGCTGGTCGCCTGGACGGTGACGCTGGCGGCCGGGTATTTCCTGCCGGCCGGGGCGCCGGTGTGGTTCTTCGCCCTGGCCGCCGGGATCGGCCTGGTCCTCGGCGGCAGCCAGGCGCTGTCCCGGTCCCTGTTCTCCCATCTGATCCCGCCGGGCAAAGAGGCCGAATACTTCTCGGCGTACGAGATGAGCGACCGCGGCATGAGCTGGCTCGGGCCGCTGCTCTTCGGAGTGACCTACCAGCTGACGGGGAGCTACCGGGACGCGATCATCTCGCTGGTGGCCTTCTTCGTTCTCGGGTTCGCCCTGCTCTCCCGGGTGCCGGTGCGGCGTGCGATCGCCGAAGCGGGGAATCCGGTTCCTGACAGGATTTAGCACTCGGAGCGAAAGGGCTGTAGTGTACGCGTTTGGCCTGCCAGGCGTACCGTTACTGCGCGTCAAAGATGCCGAAACGCTGGGTTATATCTGTTATCAGATGTGACAAACCGGGCGCTGGTGGGTACAACAAGGGCGGCTACGACGGCGACGCATGACCCGGAACGAGACCCGGAACGGGAATCTTTACCGCCGACCGGACGTTGACCGGATGACGACGACAGCGACACCTGTCCTGTGGGCGACAAGCCCGGGAGGCACGATTCATGAGTGAGCGAGCTCTTCGCGGCACGCGCCTCGTGGTGACCAGCTACGAGACGGACCGCGGCATCGACCTGGCCCCGCGCCAGGCCGTGGAGTACGCATGCGAGAAGGGGCACCGGTTCGAGATGCCCTTCTCGGTCGAGGCGGAGATCCCGCCGGAGTGGGAGTGCAAGGTCTGTGGGGCCCAGGCACTCCTCGTGGACGGCGATGTCCCTGAAGAGAAGAAGGGCAAGCCCGCGCGTACGCATTGGGACATGCTGATGGAGCGGCGCACCCGTGAGGAACTCGAAGAGGTCCTCGAGGAGCGCCTGGCGGTTCTGCGTTCCGGAGCGATGAACATCGCTGTTCATCCCCGTGACAGCCGTAAGTCGGCATAGTCCCCCAGGGCCTGGCCCGAACAACAGCGCATCACAAGACCGCGGGCGCCGTACGTGAAGTACGGCGCCCGCGGTCTTGCGCATGTCCGGTGCCCGGACGGCTCAGTGCGTCAGCGGCGGGTGCGGCGGCTGCGGGGCGTCGCCCGGCTTGTCCTTGATGACCTCGCCCTGGACGACCTTGCCGTCGGGCCGGCGCATACGGGCCTGCTGGAAGGCACCACCCAGGCTGCCCGCGCCGGCCTCCCGGAGCTTGCGCTCGAAGGTGCGCTCCGCCGAGCGGCTCACGATCTTCTGGACCGGCGGCAGCAGCAGGAGCAGGCCCACCGCGTCCGACACCAGACCGGGGATCATGAGGAGCAGGCCGCCCAGCATCATCAGGCCGTTGCCCTCGCTGTTGGACCGGGCCGCTTCGGGCATCACCCCGCTCTGCTGCTGTTGCACCGCCTCGGAGAGCTTGCGGAAGGCCCGCCGTCCGGCCCTCTTGATGACGACCGATCCCAGGACGAGACCCGCCAGCAGAACGAGGAAGACCACCAGCCCACTGGTAGCGCCGGCGACCAGGGTGAGCAGCCAGATCTCCAGCACGAGCCACACGGCGACGCCCAGCGGCAGGAACGTACGCAGCCGGGAGCGCTTGGGCCGGGCAGGGGACAGCGGGGTCTGAGCGCCAGTCGTCATGCCTCCAGTGTGCCTGGCCCCGGCTCAGCGCGGGATAAGGCCCCCATCAGCTGTTTCTGTGAGCGGCCGCCCGGCGAGCGGCGCGCTCTCACGCCTTCGAGGGCTTGCCGCCGCGCCCCGTGACCTTGCCGACCCGCTCCCCCACGCCCCACGCCGTGACGCGCCACAGCGCCTCGACGAGGATGTCGCGGCTCATCTTGGAGTCGCCGAGCTCGCGCTCGACGAACGTGATGGGCACCTCGATCACGTGGTAGCCGGCCTTGACCGCACGGCGGGCGAGGTCGACCTGGAAGCAGTACCCCTGGGAGGCGACCTCGTCGAGGCCGAGGCCCTCCAGGGTCTCGCGGCGGAACGCACGGTAGCCGCCGGTGATGTCGCGCAGCGGCAGGTCGAGCGCCAGCCGGGAGTAGAGGCTGCCGCCCCGGGAGATCACCTCGCGGGACTTCGGCCAGTTCACCACCCGGCCGCCCGGCACCCAGCGCGAGCCCAGCACCAGGTCGGCGCTCTTGAGGGCGGTGAGCAGACGGGGCAGTTCCTCGGGCTGGTGGGAGCCGTCGGCGTCCATCTCGATCAGGACGCCGTAGTCGCGCTCCAGGCCCCAGCGGAAGCCGGCGAGGTAGGCGGCGCCCAGGCCCTCCTTGCCCTTGCGGTGCAGCACGTGGACGTGGTCGTCCTCGACGGTCAACTCGTCGGCCAGCTTTCCCGTGCCGTCCGGGCTGTTGTCGTCGGCCACGAGTACGTGCGCCTCGGGGACGGCCTCGCGTACCCGGCCGACGATGCTCTTGATGTTCTCCGCCTCGTTGTAGGTCGGGATGATCACCAAGGCCGTGCCGAGCGGGCCGAACTTCCTCTCCCGGGCTTCTGCCGCGAGGGTTCCGTCGCCGTCGTTCACTGCTGCCCCTTCATGTTCATACGCAGAGGTCCACCATAGTGGGCCCGGCCTGCGATGACGTGACAGGACGTTCGAATCGCGGTGTCGAATCCGAAAGACGGAGGTAAGAGCGCGCCTCCGGGTGCGCGCGTGCGGCGGATGGGGGCCCGGCGCCCTTCGGGCCGACCTGGGATCCGCCGGCTGCGGATCGACCTGAAGCCGTTGTCTACTGAGCGCGCGGGCCCCACCCGGGTCACACCTCCCCGACCGGCCGGAACGTTCTCTCGGCGCTGCGCCGGCCTGAGCCTGGCTCCCAGCGACGGTGCCCCGGTGCGGCACACCGTCCCTGACCCGGCGGCGCCGCGGCGAGTGCTCGGACGTTCCCCGGTCGGGCGTCCGGTGGTGGACTCGGCCGAACCTACCGGCCTCCTGCGGCCGCCTGTCAACAGCCGTTCGACCTGCGCGTATCACGGCAAAGCCCTGGTCAGCGCCGAGGAAACGCAGGTCGCGTGCCGGGGGCTCGGCGCACGACTTCATGCGCGCCACCCCCGTAGATCACTCGCCCGGCCGTACGAAGACCGTGCGTCCGCCCACCACGGTGCGCAGACAGACGGGCAGGTCGTGGCCCGGAGTCAGGTCGGGAAGACCCGGGGTGCCGGAGCGAGGGTCCGTCGACCAGCGGGCGACGCGGTCGTCCGGAGCCTGGACGACGAGTTCACCGGTGCGCCAGACGGCGTAGTCGGCGGGGGCGCCCGGGACCAGAACGCCCGCGTCGTCCCGTCCCACGGCCCGCCAGCCGCCGCGCGTGTGCGCCGTGAACGCGGCGCGCACGGAGACGCGGTGCTCCGGCGTGCGATGGAAGGCGGCGGCCCGGACCGTGCCCCACGGGTCGAGCGGGGTCACCGGGCTGTCGGAGCCGAACGCGAGCGGGACACCGGCGCGCAGCAGGGCCGCGAAGGGGTTCAGGCCACGGGCCCGCTCAGCGCCCAGACGCTGCGCGTACATGCCCTCCTCGCCGCCCCACAGGGCGTCGAAGGCGGGCTGCACCGATGCCGTGAGGCCTAGTTCGGCGAAGGCGGCGACACTCTCCGGGGTGAGCATCTCGGCGTGCTCGACACGGTGCCGGGCGGCCCGGATCCGGCCGAGCCCGAGCTTCTCGGCGGCGGCGCGCACCCCTTCCACCACGGCGTCCACCGCCGCGTCGCCGATGGCGTGGAAACCGGCCTGCAGGCCCGCCTCGGTACAGGCCACGACGTGCGCCGCGACCGCGTCGGCGTCCAGGTAGGCGATGCCGGTGTGCGCGGCGTCGGCGTACGGCTGGTGCAGACAGGCCGTGTGCGAGCCGAGGGCGCCGTCGACGAACAGGTCTCCCGCGGCGCCGGCCGCGCCCAGCTCCCGCGCCTTGGCGACGTCCTGCTCGGCCCAGTAGCCGACGACCCGCGGCCCGGGTTCATCGCCCACGAGGCGCAGCAGGCCGGTGAAGTCGTCCTCCGAGGAGATCTCCGGCCCGGCGCACTCGTGCAGCGTGCCGATCCCGAGCGACACGGCGTGCGCGAGCGCGGCGCGCTGGGCGTCGCCGCGCTGCTGCGGCGTGACGGCGGCGAACGCGGCGGCACGTACGGCGTGATGGGCGTCGGCGGTGAGCGGTCCGTCCACCCGGGCGGCATCGGGGACCAGGTCGAGCAGGGCCGTGGTGACGACCGCGGAGTGGACGTCGATCCGGCTGAGGTAGAGGGGCCGGTGCCCGGTGGCCTCGTCGAGTTCGGCGCGCGTCGGGGGCCGGCCCCCGGGCCAGCGGGCGGCGTCCCAGCCTTGTCCGAGCAGCACCCGGTCGTCGGGACGGGCGGCGGCGAAGTCGCGTACGAGGGCCAGGGCCGCTTCGAGGGAGGGGGCGCCCGACAGGTCGAGCCCGGTCAGGGCGAGCCCCGTCGCGGTGGTGTGCACATGCGCATCGGTGAATGCGGGGGTGACCAGTGCCCCGTCGAGGTCGACCACCTCGTCGACCCCGTCGGCGAAGGCGTCGGCGGCCCCCTCGGACCCCACCCAGGCGACCTGCCCGCGCTCCACGACCATCGCGGTGGCGAACGGATCGGCAGGGCTGTGGACCTCTCCGCGACGGAGGAGAACGGTCTTGGGCGGGGCGGTGGACTCACTCATGGAGCACAGTCTCACAGGGGCGGGGGCGACGCCCGCAGCAGGGGCGCGGGGAACTGCGCGAACACCCCTCCACGACCCGACCCGCCCCCGGGCGACGGTCAGATCCGCGGCGGCCGCGCCTCGTACGGCGTGGACAACACGACGGTCGTCCGCGTCGACACCCCCGCCAGCGACCGCACCCGCGCCAGCAGCTCCTCCAGCTCGTGGGGCGTCGCCACCCGCACCTTCAGGATGTAGTTCTCGTCGCCCGCGACACTGTGGCAGGCCTCGATCTCGGGCACGCCGGCCAGCCGGTCCGCGATGTCGTCCGGCGCACTGGGATCGAACGGTTTCACCGAGATGAACGCCGTCATCGGCAGCCCGACGGCCTCCGGGTCGACGACCGCGGCATAGCCCCGGATGACGCCCCGCTGCTCCAGCCGCCGCACCCGCTGATGCACGGCCGACGTGGACAGCCCCGTGGCCTTGCCCAGGTCGGTGTAGCTCATCCGCCCGTCCTTGACGAGCAGCTGCACGATCTGTCGGTCCAGCTCCTCCATGGCGCAAGAACCTACAGGGCGGTTGATCTCCTCCGATACCTGAGCACCCCAGGTCATGCCCGGTTCGTGATGTGGCCGGAAGCCGGCTGTCAGCCATCCGGGGGACAAACGCACCGCAGTGGACACCCGTGCGGGGTATGTGACGAACGCCACAGGGCTCGAACAGGCTCCGTGATGTTCTCGTGATTACCGCCCAGGGGGGACGGGAAGTGCTTGCTGTGGTCGAGGCCGCAGTGCCTGATACGGCCCAGCCCGAGGGGGAGAATCCAATGCAGAGCCTCAAGCGCCCTGGTCGCACCGCACCCAAGCGGCAGCTCGTCGTCGAGCCCGAGCCGGAGGGCGTCGAACGCGACGCCTACGACGACGAACTCGACGCCTACGACACGTTCGAGATGTTCCGGGTCGTCTGCCCGGACTGCGCGCAGCCCATCGCCCTGCTGGCGGACGAGGAGGTTCTGCCGGAGCACGCGCTGTGCGCCTCGCCGTGGAACCCCTTCGGACTCACGGTCTGCGCCGGAACCGGCCGCAGGGCCACGGACGCCCGCCCCGCGGACGAGTCCGTGGAACCCCAAGAGCAGGACACCGCCCTGCTGTTGACGCTCCCTCAGGGCCTCGACTGGCGGACCCAGCCCTTCTCGCACGTCGGCGGCCCGGGCTCGCGCCCCATCAGGGTCCCGGTCATGCGCCGCGCGGCCTGAGCACCGGCTTTCCCGCCCGCTCGCTCCCGTTACGTGACCGCCCCGCGCCACGGCTCGGCAGACCGCCGTGGTGCGGGTTCGGCGCGTCCCGGCACGCGGCGCCGGCCGATTCGATCCGACCGTTGCGCGCGGGATCCGGACGCCTCTGAACGCACGCCCGATTCCACGCTCCGGTGACCTGTCCAGGCTCTGCCGCGTTGCCCTGGTATGACCCCCATCTCCTCAGCGACCGGGCGTCAGCGCCTCCTGTACGTCCCGCCGCCCGCAGAATCGCTTCGGCCGACTCCGCCCCGCTATCAGGACCCGCCGATCTACCGCGACTTGATGCGGACCTGGGCCGAGGGCGGCCGCACCCTGCCGGGTCGGCACGACCCGGAATGGATGCGGCTCGCGGCCCCCTGGCGGGGCCTCGACCAGTTCAGCGTCCCTCTGGACCCACGAGATGGCGGGCGATGACCATCCGCTGGATCTGATTGGTGCCCTCCACGATCTGCAGCACCTTGGCCTCGCGCATATAGCGTTCGGCCGGGAAGTCGGCGGTGTAGCCGTAGCCGCCGAGGATCTGCACGGCGTCGGTGGTGACCCGCATCGCCGTGTCGGTGCAGTGCAGCTTGGCCATGGCGGCCTGCCTGGCGAACGGCCGGCCGGCGTCCTTCAGCCGTGCCGCCGCGAGGTAGAGCGCACGGCCCGCCTCGATCTGCGTCGCCATGTCGGCGAGCATGAAGCGCAGCCCCTGGAAGTCGGCGATCGGCTTGCCGAACTGGCGCCTCTGGGCCGCGTAGGCCACCGCCTCGTCGAGCGCGGCCTGCGCCACTCCGATCGCGCATGCCGAGATGCCGAGCCGCCCCGAGTCGAGCGACGACAGGGCGATCGCGAAGCCCTGCCCCTCCTCGCCGATGCGCCGGTGGTCGGGCACCCGGACGCCGTCGAAGTGCACCTGCGCGGTGGGCGAGCCCTTCATGCCCATCTTCTTCTCGGGCACGGCGGCGCTCAGGCCCTCCGCGTCGCCCGGCACCAGGAAGGCCGTGATCCCCCGCGGCCCCTCCTCGCCGGTGCGGGCCATGACGGTGTAGAAGTCGGCGATCCCGCCGTGGGTGATCCAGGCCTTGGTGCCGGTGATCACCCAGTCGTCGCCCTCCCGCACGGCCTTGGTGCGCAGGGCGGCCGCGTCCGATCCGGAGTGCGGCTCGGAGAGGCAGTAGGCACCGAGCAGGCCGCCGCCGAGCATCGCCGGCAGGTGCTCGACCTGCTGCTCCTTGGTGCCGTAGGCGGCGAGGGCGTAGGAGGCCAGGGAGTGCACGCTGACGCCGAGGCCGACGGTGAGGCGGGCCGCGGCGAGCTCCTCCAGGACCTGGAGATAGACCTCGTAGGGCTGGTCGCCGCCCCCGTACTCGGAGTCGTAGGGCAGGCCGAGCAGTCC
Organism: Streptomyces sp. NPDC126510; assembly: GCF_040302345.1. Taxonomy (NCBI): domain Bacteria; kingdom Bacillati; phylum Actinomycetota; class Actinomycetes; order Kitasatosporales; family Streptomycetaceae; genus Streptomyces; species Streptomyces sp. NPDC126510. The sequence continues at coordinate 56,772 of NZ_JBEORR010000043.1, forward strand.
GGAGCGGGAGAGCAGCGTGAACAGCTCACGCGGGAAGCGGCCGGCGTCCTCCTCCTCGGCCGCCTTCGGGGTGATCTCCTGCTGCGCGATGTCGCGCACGAGCGAGATCAGGTCCCGGGCCTCCTCCGTGGGCAGTTGTCGGTCCACCGGCTGCGGGGCGCGGTCGGGCATGGCGACGCTCTCCTCCCTGTCGGGCACTGGCGGACGGGCCCATGGGTGGGGGCGGCGCCGCCGGGTCGTTCTGGTGCCTTGCCGATGCTTGCAGTCCCGGGTCGCGGAAGCTGCTGACCAGCGGCTGTGCGCTGTGAGTATGCCCGATCGGAGGCATCGAGTCACCAGTTAACGACCGCTCACTTCAGGAGAGGTCCGCGCGGGCCGGGCGGCGAGATTGGTCCGCACCATTGACCCAAGTGGTCTAGTCCTCCTACTGTTTCGCACCACCGATTCACCGCGTTCATGCCAATCGGCACGCGTTCCCCTCTCCCCACGAGGAGACACCGGATGCACACCCCCCACCGTGCCCGCTTCCGGGCCATCGTGTCCGCGGCCTGTTGCGCCGTCCTCGGCGCCGGCCTGCCGGCCGCGGGCACCTCAGCCAGCGCGGCGACCTCGGCTCAGGAGGCCGCCGCAGTCGCGAAGGCCGCTCCCGGCGCCAGGGCCGCCGGCTCCAAGGTCATCGGGTACTTCACCGAATGGGGCACCTACGACCGCAAGTACCACGTCTAGAACATCGAGACGTCCGGTTCGGGCGGCAGGCTCACCCACATCAACTACGCCTTCGGCAACGTCACCGGCGGCAAGTGCGCCATGGGCGACGGCTACGCGGCCACCGACCGGACCTACACCGCCGCCGAGTCCGTCGACGGCAAGGCCGACACCTGGGACCAGCCGCTGCGCGGCAATTTCAACCAGCTGCGCAAGCTGAAGCAGAAGCACCCGAGTCTCAAGGTCCTGTGGTCCTTCGGCGGCTGGACCTGGTCGGGCGGCTTCGGCGAGGCCGCGAAGAATCCGGCCGCCTTCGCGCAGTCCTGCTACGACCTGGTCGAGAACTCCCAGTGGGCCGACGTCTTCGACGGCATCGACATCGACTGGGAGTACCCGAACACCTGCGGCGCCACCTGCGACACCAGCGGCAAGGCGGCCTTCCGGAACCTCATGCAGGCGCTGCGTGCCAAGTTCGGCACCAAGAACCTGGTCACCGCGGCGATCACCGCCGACGCCACCCCGGGCGGCAAGATCGACGCCGCCGACTACGCGGGCGCCGCCCCGTACGTCGACTGGTACAACCCGATGACGTACGACTTCTTCGGCGCCTGGGACGCCACCGGGCCGACGGCCCCGCACTCGCCGCTGACCTCGTACTCCGGCATCCCCAAGGCGGACAACCACAGCTCGGCGACCATCGCCAAGCTCAAGGGCCTCGGCATCCCCCCCTCGAAGCTGCTGCTCGGCATCGGCTTCTACGGCCGCGGCTGGACCGGCGTCACCCGGTCGGCCCCCGGCGGCACCGCGACCGGCCCGGCGGCGGGCACGTACGAGCAGGGCATCGAGGACTACAAGGTGCTCAGGGCCACGTGCCCGGCGACGGGGACCGTGGCCGGCACGGCGTACGCCAAGTGCGGCAGCAACTGGTGGAGTTACGACACCCCGGCGACCATCGGCACCAAGATGAACTACAAGAACCAGCAGGGCCTGGGCGGCACGTTCTTCTGGGAGCTGAGCGGCGACACGGCGAACGGGGAGCTGATCAAAGCGATCAAGTAGGGCACGGGCCCAGGGGCGGGGGGTCCGCGGCGGCCCTCCACCCCCCGTTCACAGGCCCCGGCGCGCGGGCTGCGGGGCCGGGTGGGCGGGGTCGAGCTCCTCGATCGCGCGCAGGGCACCGCCGAGGGTCTTCACCAGCAGCTCGCACATGGTGTCGCGGGGCAGTTCGGGGCGGTCGATCCATTCGAGCGTGGCGCCCTCGACGCTGCACACCCAGGACAGCAGGCCCATCCGCGCCAGCGGGGTGATGTCGGCGCGGCCGTACGCACCCTCGGCGATGGTGGTCACGACGGCCTCGCGCACTCCGTCGCGGATGGCGTGCACCTCGGTGTCGAAGCCGACACCGCCGCTCACGATCGTGCGGTACGCGGCCTGGTTGTGCTCGGCGTAGCGCAGATAGCTGTCGATGGTGCGCTGGACCCGGTCGACCGGGGGCAGTTCCGGACCGCTCGCCGCGAGAGTGAGCAGTTCGGTGACGGAGTCCTGGACGATGGCCAGGTAGTAGCCGCGCTTGGACTGGAAGTAGTAGTAGATCAGCCCCTTGGCGACGTGCGCCTGCCGGGCGATGTCGTCCATCGACAGGGCGTCGTACGACGTGTCGGCGAACAGCCTCCGCCCGATGGCGATCAGTTCGGCACGGCGCGCCATCGAGCGCTCGGTGCCACGGGCCCTGGGGCGCGCGGCAGGCTGGGGGCTGATATTCAATTTCGACCCTGGTCTCAACGGGCGGGGTGGGACCTCCGCAGTATGGCAGGCCTCACCGTCGGGTCGTGGGTCAGGTCACAGCAGCCCGAGCCGGGTCACGAGCATCGCGACGACCACGACGAGCACCCAGCCCATGAGGTGCTCGACGATCTTCGGGCCGTCGTCCCGGGGGCCGCCGGTGCGGGCGCGGTGGGCGGTGGCTGACTGTGCGGTCATGGTCTCTCGCTGGGTCGGTGATGCGGACGGACTCCCCCCGGAGTTCCGTCCACCTTGCCACCCGAGGCGGCTTTTGTGACCGTAAGGTCGGTCACACGCGGACGCCCACGGCCGCCAGTGCGGTGCGCTGGGCCGCGTTCGGGCGGGCCGGGAAGTACAGGTAGCAGACGCCTCCGGTGCCCGAGACGACCTTGCCGGAGGCGTTGTACCGCTTGGTGCGGAGCCAGATGTTCTCCCACTCGCGCCGCCGGTAGACGCGCCGCACGGCCTCGTTGGTCACCGAGAAGGGATCGTTGGCGATCACGTCACCGTCGGCTGTGAAGCCGACGACGGTCATCAGGTGGCCCGCGGTGCCGTACCCGGCGCCGGTCAGCTCCTCCTTCAGGAACGACTGGGACGTTATGGCGGGGATCCCCGCGGCGATCAGCGTCTCCAGTTCGGTGAGCGAGCCGAGCCGGGTCACCACGCCCTGGAGGTCCTTGAACGTGGCCGCGTAGGCGGCGTTGAAGGGCCAGTTGCCGCAGCCGGCGTACTGGTAGTCGTAGGTGAAGCGGGCCGCGTGGCACACCTGCGGGTCGTCGTACGCGGGGTCGACCCAGGCCAGTTGCCCGGCGGTGAGCCGGCCGCCCCAGTACTCGATGATCATCTGGGAGGAGGTCGGGCTGCACCAGGCCTCGCCGCCGTTGTCGTACTCGGGGTACCGGCCCTTGTGGATCTCCTGCGAGTAGCGCGGGACGGCCAGTTCCTTGGCGAGGCCTGGTGCGGACGCCGGGACGGTGAACCGGTCGGGCACGTCCGAGCCCATGGCGCCGAACCGCCACACGGTGGGGGTGGCCTTGGTGCCGGGCTTGCGGTGGAGGGTCAGGCGCAGCCGGTAGGAAGCCAGGCGCAGGCCGGTCGACGGGTCGTCGATCGCCAGCGTGTCGGTCCAGACGGTGCTCTTGGTGTCGCTCTGGTCGTCGACCGAGGTGCGGCGGATGTCCCGATCGCCGGCGGCCCAGCGGCCCATCACGTACCAGGGCGTGCTGGAGCCGTCGGTGTAGGTGGCCTTGATCTCGGCCTGGATCCAGGTGCCGGCTGGGGTGTGCGCGTTCCAGGAGACGATCGCCTCGGTCGCGGGGACGGCGAGCCGGTGGACGGGGGACGTCCAGGTGGCGTACTCCCAGGCGGCGGTGGTGCCGGTGTGCGGGTCCTTGTAGTCGACCGTCCCGGCGGGCTTCGCGATGGCCACGCCCGGGCGGGCGCCCGCGACGGCGCGGGTGCCCTTCGCCGTGCCGCCGGACCAGTCGCCGTACGAGACCCAGAACCTGTTGTCGACGGTACGGGCCGGGACCGCCCGGGCAGGGTCTGCGGTCTCGGTCGTCATGAGGGCCTCGGGGTCGGCGGCCGCCGGGCCCGTGCTCGTGGTGACGGCGGCGGCGACCGCGGCGGCCAGGACGGTTCGGCGGGACGGCTGTTCGGCTCTGCGCATGGCGGGGCCCCCGGATGTCGGAGTCGGACAGGTGCGGAGCAGGTCCGTGCACGGCTGGTCGTATCCGTGCGTGCGCCACATATGAGCACAGGCGGCCATGTCCTGCCAGCACTTCGACGCGCGCCGCGCCCACCAATATTGGCGTCGACCAGTGGCGCCCGCGACGGACCCCGCCGACAGCGACCTCCGCGTCGGACACCCTTCGGCCGGTGGCGTCCGCCACGAACACCGTTCGGTCTGCGGCGGCCGCGGCCGGCCCCGTCGACCGGTGGCGTCCGCGGCCGGCCCCGTCGCTAGAGTGCTGAGCGAGATGAACTCGTCCTTCCGCCCCGCACCGGGCCCCGCCGTCCATGATCTGGCCGACCGGATCCGCGGCCTCTCCCCCGCCTGCGGCCCGGTCCGGCTCGTGGGGATCGACGGGCACGCAGGGTCCGGAAAGAGCACGTTCGCCGGACAGTTGGCCGCCGCGCTGGACGGTGCGCCGGTGCTGCGCCTCGACGACGTCGCCAGCCACGACGCGCTGTTCGACTGGACCGGCCGCCTGCTGGACCGGGTGATCGCACCGCTCGCCCTCGGCACTACCGCGCACTACGCCACCTACGACTGGCGAGCCCGCCGCTTCGGCTCCCCGCGCCCGCTCCCACCCGCGCCGGTGATCCTCGTCGAGGGCGTCGGAGCGGGACGCCGTGCGCTGCGCCCGCATCTCGCCCTGCTGCTGTGGATGGAGGTGCCGCGCGAGGAGGCCTGGGCGCGGGGCCGGTCCCGGGACGGGGAGGAGCAGCGGGAGTTCTGGGAGGGATGGGTCCCCGCGGAGCGCCGGCATTTCGCCGACGACCCTTCCCGGCCGTTCGCCGATCTTCTGGTACGGCAGCGGGAGAAGGGATACGAGATGCTCGCGGGACCTGCCGGGACCGTTGGACCGGACCAGCTCCTCACGTAGGGTGACGGCCCGCCCGCAGTGTGCTGAACTTGTGAAAGGCCTTGCGGGGCAACTTGCCGGAGTGCTTCAACTCGGCTTGACCGCCGGGCCGTACAGGTCTTACGTTCTCAAGGTGCGGCATCGGAGCCGCCCACAGACGCGAAGCCCCCGGTTGTTCCCCCGTGATCGGGGGCTTCGTTCTGTCTTCTTCCGGATTTCCGTCCGCCGCGTGACGCCGAGCGCTCACCCTGGGTCACCGCGCACGCGTCCGCCGCATCCGCTCCCACCTCGCCGAACAGCCCGTGCGGCACCCTACGGGCGCGCCGCCCCCGCGGGTACGATGCCCTCGTCGCGACCTACGGACGGTTGCTTCGCGCAGGCGCAACTCCGGTCCGTGGCACAGCGGTTCGAGAGCAGGGCAGCCGGCTGGGGGACGGCTCGTTGGCATACCGACGGGGGCACGGTTCGTGGGGGACGTGATGGACTTCGGCACGCAGGGCCCACAGGCCCCGGCCGACCTCGCCTGGCTGCGAGGCGTGGACGCCTACACCATGGGCGCGTATCCGCAGGCGGAGGAGGAGTTCCGGGCCGCCGTGCGGATGGACTCCGGGATGGCCGACGCCTGGCTCGGGCTGCACGCGCTGCGCGTCGACACGACGACCGCGCTGCTGCGGATGTTCCGGCACCGGGACCGTTTCGGCGAGCAGCGCTCCCGCTACCGCCGCACGCTCAACTCCTGGTACTGGCTGGGCTGGTGGGTGCAGCCCGTCCTGGAGAGCCCCCGCGACCTGCTGCTCGCGCACGCCTCCCACTGGCTGGACGGCCGCCACGTCCCCGAGCTGGACCGGGCCCTGGCCGGACTGCCGCCCGTGGACACCGACCGCCAGGTCCGCTTCCTGCACTCCTGCCGCGCCTATCTGGTCAAGGACTGGGAGCAGCTGGTCCGCCACACCGACCCCCTGCTCGACGACGCGATGCTCGGCATCGAGGCGGGCCTGTTCGGCGGTATGGCCCGGGTGCGCCTGGAGATGTACGGCCAGGCCGAACCCCTGCTGTCCGCCGCGCTGATGCGCTGCCGCAGCGAGCAGCCCCAGCGCAAGGAGCTGCGCTACTGGCTGGCCCGGGCGCACGAGGGCACCGGCCGCAGCGCCGCCGCACTCCCCCTGTACCGGGCCGTGCACCGCGTCGACCCGGCCTTCATGGACACCTCCGCCCGGCTCGCCGCCATCGCCGAGGGCGACGGGTACGACGAGGCCACGGACCTGGCGGCGATCACGCTCACCGGGGTGGGCCAGGACGCCGTGGACGGTCCGGACGGGCTCGATCCGCTCTTCGGCCTCGACGGGCGTGATCTGCGACTGCCCGACCCCGAGCCGCCGATCGCCCCCCTGCCGCCGGTGACCGGCCCGCCGGTCCGCGAGCGGATGGGTCCCGCTCCCTCCCTGCCCGCCGGACCCACCGACCCGGCGTTACTGGAGGACGCGCTCGCCGAGCTCGAACGCATGGTGGGCCTGGAACCGGTGAAGCGCCAGGTCAAAGCGCTGTCGGCGCAGTTGAACATGGCCCGGCTGCGCGCTGGTCAGGGCCTCCCGGTCCAGCCGCCGAAACGCCACTTCGTCTTCTCCGGCCCTTCCGGCACCGGCAAGACCACCGTCGCCCGCATCCTCGGCCGCGTCTTCTACGCCCTCGGGCTGCTCGGCGGCGACCACCTCGTGGAGGCGCAGCGGGCCGACCTGGTGGGCGAGTACCTCGGGCAGACGGCCGTGAAGGCGAACGAACTGATCGACTCGGCCCTCGGGGGCGTCCTCTTCGTCGACGAGGCGTACGCGCTGTCCAACTCCGGCTATGGCAAGGGGGACGCGTACGGCGACGAGGCCCTGCAGGTGCTGCTGAAGCGCGCGGAGGACAACCGGGACCACCTCGTGGTGATCCTGGCCGGCTACCCGGAGGGCATGGACCGGCTGCTAGCCGCGAACCCCGGTCTGTCGTCCCGTTTCACCACCCGCGTCGACTTCCCCTCGTACCGGCCGCTCGAACTCACCGAGATCGGCAAGGTGCTCGCGGCCGAGAACGGTGACCTGTGGGACGACGAGGCCCTGGACGAGCTGCGGTCCATCGCAGGGCACGTGGTGGACCAGGGGTGGATCGACGAGCTGGGCAACGGGCGGTTCCTGCGGACGCTGTACGAGAAGAGCTGTGCGTACCGGGATCTGCGGCTGTCCGTGTATCCCGGGGCGTTGAGCAGAGACGACCTGGCGACGTTGCGGTTGCCGGATCTGATGCAGGCGTACGGGGAGGTCTTGTCGGGGCGGGGGCCGCAGGATCCGTCGGCCATGTGAGTTCATCGCCGCGGGCCGGTGGGGCCTGGTCGCGGCCCGCTGCATGGCCGCCGGCAGGTCCACGGTCGAGCTCGCCGCCGAGCCC
>NZ_JBEORR010000044.1:0-63508 GCF_040302345.1 Streptomyces sp. NPDC126510
GGGATCAAGTGTTTCGGTCATCGTCGATCCTTCCCGCCAAGCTCAGCTCGGCGTGTTGAATCAAGGACCGGATCCACCGTTATTCAGACAGTCCCCTCATACCGTCTAGGGCTGCGGCGCAGTGGTGTGCCGGGCCTACGTGTGTGAGGTTCGGGTGTAGTTGTGGGCTGCTCGTCGTGGACGGCATCACGAACCTGGCTGTAGTGCCTTGGTCAGGATGATCGTCGTTGCCGAGTTATCGGGTGCGTCGGCGGCTGTGGAGGGAAACTGTTCGAGAACGACGTCGTCGACCAGCCTGTGGAGGACGAACCAATGGAACGAGGTGGTGCTGGTGTCGATCGGTGCCGTCGTCGCGGCGAGAATTACTCGCAGGTGCTCGTTATCGATGTCGAACGTGCAGGTGAGGAAGCTGGAGGGTAGGGCATGGTCCAGGAGAATGCCGGCGGCTTCGTCGATCGCGAGAACTAGGTCGGTCAGTGAGACGGAAAGCGGTGCACCCTATGCTGGTTTCCCGCCGATGATCTGGGGGATGTCACGTCGGCGGGACGGCTCAATCCTGTACCCCGAGTTTTCCCGAGTTCGTTTGCTTTACTTCAGGCACTCGAAGACGAGTGGTCGCCGGAGCAGATTGTCGGGCATCTGAGACTGCATCACAGCGGTGACGAGGAGTTGGCGATCAGCCACGAGACGATCTACCGCTCGATCTACACTACTCGGTGGGATGTGATTCCGCAGTAGCTGTGCAAGCGCCTACGAACATGGCGGCTGATCCGAAAGAATGAGCGGCACTGTTAAAGGGCAATGGAGGTCGCAGGTCATCGATGCGCGCTCGATCGAGGATCGACCCGCCGATGCCGAGGATCGCAGCGTGACTGGACACATGGAAGGTGATCTGGTGATCGGTTCGAAGAACAGTCAGGTTGCGACATGGTAGATCGCAGGGACCGCTACTTGACGATCGTGCAGACACCCAGTCGGCATACCACCTCGGTGGTGCCCGTACTGGTGCGGGAATACGGGCGAATGGATTCGGCATTGTGTCGGAGTTTAACCTGGGATCGGGGGATGGAATTGGCCGATCACGAGCTGCTCAGTGCAGCAACGGGTATCGAGATTTTCTTTGCAGCGCCGCGTAGTCCTTGGCAGCGCGGGACGAATGAGAACACCAATAAGCTTTTACGCCAGTGTCTTACGAAAGGAATGTATCTCGGGGATCTGAGCCAGTCGGACCTCGATGCCATCGCGGCCAGGCTCAACAACCGGCCACGGAAGTGCCTCGGGTTCCGAGCGCCCGCGGAGTTTGTGGCGGAAGAGGCTGTTGCGTTGGCAGGTTGAATTTAAGGACGCTTTTCAGGAATGCGATGTCTCCTGTTCGGAGACCTGCTTGCGCAGCCTGGCCAGTTCTGTCCGTTCCGCGGCAGTGAGCGGTTGTTATCCGACTGTAGCGGCGTCGTCGATGCGTCGTCGTTCGTCGGCGACCTACTGTCCGAGCAGGTTCTTGCTTAATCCGAGGTCGTGGGCGACTTCGGCGATGGTGTGGCCGGAATCGATCACCCTGTGGCGGCTTCGACCGTGTATCGGTCGTAAACGATTTGCGCTTGCGGGACATGAGGACCTCCTCCCAGCGGAACCTTCGGTCCCGCCAGCTCGGTATCCACCATCCGGGGTGAACCCACGAGCATTTCAGCGCGGCTGAATCGCTCCGGCATTTCCGGAGCAGGACGGCATATTCGAACTCAGACACGCTGTCTGGCGTGGTGTCGATAGCCGTGGTTCGTGATTCCCGACCACGGTGTGGTGTCCCGGTGATCTACTGGTTCGCCGGGACGGGTGGTAGTCACAGGAGTAGGTGGAAGATGTCGAAGGCGACTGTCCATTGGGCTGTGCCGGGGTTCTTGCGGTCCGGTTCGATCGTGGCGAAGGTTTGCGCCAGCGCTACGCTCAACCCTCCTGCGATCAGCGGCAGTCGTTGCTCTGTCTCCTCGGAGAGGGCCACGTCCAAGGGCGGGCGGGCGGTCAGTTGATCGAGCAGCGGTTGTAGTTCGATCTCCTCGTCGAGTTTTTCGAACCGGTGGATGCTCTCTTGTAATCCTTTGGTGATCGGCAGGTCCCACGGTTCGATCACGTCGCGCAAGTTTGCTTTCGCGGAGGCTTTCCCGATCAGGATCAGGTCGTAGATCTTGTCGTCGATGAAATCGGTATAGCGCTTGAGATCGTTCCGGTCGACCTGCAGTCCGGCCGCTGCCCTGAAGAACCGCTGGAATTTCACGGTGCCCATTACTGGCATGTCGTCAGCTCCTTTCGAAGTATTCATGGATTTGGCGTACGGCCATCGCTCCTTCGCCGACGGCGGATGCCACTCGTTTCACCGAACCTCGGCGGATGTCGCCCGCCGCGAACAGGCCGGGCAGGCTGGTTTCGAGCGTCCTGGACAGGCCGCCGTTGATTGGCAGGCTGCCGTCTGCTCGTGCGTGGATCGCGTCCACACCGGTGAGGACGAAGCCGTGGTCGTCGAGTGCGATCGCGTCGGCAAGCCACCCTGTGTGCGGTACTGCCCCGATGAAGACGAACAGGGCGCGCACCCGAATCGTGTCCTGGTCGCCGGTATGATTGTCCTCGACCGCAATTGCTTCGAGGTATTTCTCGCCGTGGACCGCACGAATCTCGGTGTGCCGGTGCACGGTGACCCGCGGATGGTGTTCGATCTGGTCGACCAGGTATCGGGACATGCTCTTCCCGAGGTCATCGCCGCGGATGAGCAGGTGCACCTGTGAGACATGCTCGGCGAGGAAGACGGCGGCCTGGCCGGCGGAGTTGCCGCCACCGACGATGGCTATCGGGTCGGTGCCGCATATCCGTGCTTCCTGATGCGTTGCGGCGTAGTACACGCTTGTTCCTTCCAGCGCCTCGATCCCCTGAACGGCCAACTTGCGGTACCGCGCTCCGGCGGCGAGCACAACGGCCCGGGCGTGCACCGACCCGCCGTCCGCCAGTCGGAGCACATGGTTCCCGGCCTCGGATCGAGCGCGGGGCTGACCATGCGACACGGGCCGCACCACGTCGCCCACAGATCGACGAGCACAGGCACCGAGGATTTTTCGGCGACCTCCGCGAAGTCACCGTCTCCTGCCGCGGCGATCCAGGGCAGCGGCTCGTGGCAGTTCCCGCAGCGAGGTTTTCCTTCCCCTGCTGCCGGGATGTTGTTGGTCTTGCCGCAGTGCGGGCACTTCACCTTGTCGGATCCCATGACGACACCTCTTCTCAGGCCGCCGCGACGGCGGGTTCGGCATACGCGACGGCAAGCTCGCCGCCGTCCACCGTGACACTGATGGTGCCACCCGGTTTGATTTCACCCCGCAACAGTGCACGGCCGATCTTGGTTTCGACCTCGTGGGCGATGTACCGGCGCAGCGGCCGCGCACCGTAGACAGGGTCGAAACCGTGTTCGGCGATCAGCCGGCGTGCCTCCGGCGTGATATCCAGGTGTATCTGGCGCTCCGACAACCTGTTCCGAAGATCGGCGAGCTGCAGTTCCACTATGTACTCGATCTGGGGCAGCGTGAGCGGGGAGAACAACACGATGTCGTCGACCCGGTTGAGGAATTCGGGGCGGAAATGCCCGCGCAGTTCCGCCAGCACCCGCTCCCGGGCGTCCGGCTTGATTTCGCCGTCGGCTGTGACCCCCTCGAGGAGATGCTGGGATCCGATGTTGGAGGTCATGATGATCACCGTGTTCCGGAAATCGACTTGCCTCCCTTGAGAATCGGTGATCCGGCCGTCGTCGAGCACCTGCAGCAGGGTATTGAAGACGTCGGCGTGGGCCTTCTCGATCTCGTCGAAGAGCACCACGGAGTACGGCTTACGCCGCACCGCCTCGGTGAGCTGGCCACCTTCGTCGTACCCGACGTACCCGGGAGGTGCACCGATGAGCCGACTCACCGTGTGCCGTTCCTGGTACTCGCTCATATCGAGGCGCACCATGTTGTCTTCACTGTCGAATAGGGCGCTGGCCAGCGTCTTTGCAAGCTCGGTCTTTCCCACGCCCGTCGGGCCCAGGAAAATGAACGAACCGATCGGCCGGCGCGGATCACGGATACCGGACCTCGCCCGGATCACCGCGTCCGCGACCAGTTGCACCGCCTCGTCCTGACCGACGACCCTCTCGTGGAGAATCTCGTCGAGCTTCAACAACTTCTCCCGCTCACCTTCCTGCAGCCGGGCGACCGGGATACCCGTCCATGCGGCCACGATCTCTGCGATCTCGTCTTCGGTGACCACTTCACGCAGCAACGGATTCCGGCCCTGCCTGGTAGCCAGTTGCTCCTCCGCCGCCTCGAGCCGGCGCTCCAGCGCGGTGATCTCGCCGTACCGCAACTCGGCGGCCCGATTGAGGTCGTAGTTGCGTTCCGCCTCCTCGGCCTCGTGGCGCAATCGTTCCAGCTCTCCCCGCAGCTCCTGCACCCGCCGGATCGCCTGCCGCTCCGCCTCCCATTGAGCGTGCCGGGCGTCGGCCTCGGCCCGCAGGTCGGCCAGCTCCTTGCGCAATTCTTCGAGGCGCGCCTTGCTGGCCGCGTCCGTTTCCTTGGACAGTGCGGCCTCTTCGATCTCCAGACGGGTCACCTTCCGGGTGAGCTCGTCGAGTTCGGCAGGCATCGAATCGATTTCGGTGCGGAGCCGAGCGCATGCCTCGTCTACGAGATCGATCGCCTTGTCCGGAAGGAAGCGGTCGGTGATGTACCGGTGCGAGAGGGTCACGGCGGCCACCAATGCACCGTCTTGAATTTTCACGCCATGGAACACCTCGAGGCGTTCTCGAAGTCCGCGCAGAATCGAGATCGCATCCTCGGCACTGGGCTCGTCGACGAGAACGGTCTGGAATCGACGCTCCAGTGCCGCATCGGATTCGATGTGCTTGCGATACTCGTCGAGAGTGGTGGCACCGATCATGTGCAGTTCGCCGCGTGCGAGCATCGGTTTGAGCATGTTGCCGGCGTCGAGAGACCCCTCGCCGCCGACCGAGCCCGCTCCGACCACGGTATGCAACTCGTCGACGAACAACAGGATGCGCCCCTCGGCAGCCTTCACCTCGGACAGCACGGCCTGCAGTCGCTCCTCGAACTCGCCGCGGTACTTCGCACCGGCCACCAGTGAACCCATGTCGAGCGAGAAGATCGTTTTGTCGCGTAGGCCCTCGGGCACGTCGCCGCGGACGATCCGCTGGGCGAGACCCTCGACAATCGCAGTCTTACCTACACCGGGGTCGCCGATCAGCACCGGGTTGTTCTTCGTTTTCCGGCTCAAGATCTGAGTTACCCTGCGTATCTCGGCATCCCGGCCGATGACCGGATCGAGTTTGCCTGCCTGTCCCTCGGAGACGAGGTCGCGCCCGTACTTCTCCAATGCCTCGTACGCCCCCTCCGGGGTCGCCGACGTGACACGCTGATTGCCGCGCACCTTCGTCAGCGCTGTGAGGAAGGCGTCTCGTGTGACCCCGTGACTGGCGAGGACCCGACCGGCCGCGCTGGCCGATCCTTCCTCGGAGAGGGCCATCACGAGATGCTCCACCGACACGTAGGAATCCTTGAGTCGCTTCGCCTCCCGCTCTGCGGCGTCGAGCAGCTTGGCCAGGCGCTGGGTGATCGTCACCTGACCGGGTGTCGCGCCGGGGCCGCTGACCTTCGGCCTACGCGACAGTTCACGATCCAGATCGGATCGAAGTGCTTCGACATTCGCGCCGGCCTGTTCGAGCAGTCGGGGCACCAACCCATCCTGCTGATCGACCAATGCGAGCAGCAGGTGCTCTCCGTCGACTTCGGTGTGGCCCATTCTGGTCGCAACATTCTGGGCTTCCTGCAAGGCTTCTCGTGACTTTTCGGTCAAGCTGCCGGTGTCCATGAGGATGTCCTCCTTCTGCGGGCAGCTGTTTCGAGTCTTTCGATTCGATCCAGCAGATCGAGCACGAGCCCGATTGCCGAGTAGTTCAGGCCCAGGCCGGTCCGCAGCCGTTGGATGCGGGCGGCGTGGGTCACTTCGGATGGGTCGAACGACATCTCTCCGCCGGCGTAGCGGTGGGCGTCGAGCAGTCCGAGAGTCACGAGTTTTCGTGCCAGATCCGGGTGCAGGCCAGTACGTTCGGCGAAGGCGTCCGGCGACAATCCGGTACGGCGAACCAATACGTACTGAGTGATCGGGGTCGGGGTGCTCATGTCTCTTTCCTCGGATCGAAGTTCGATTCGGCGCCCAACTGCTCGAACAGCTCGCGTTCACGTGCTGTCGGTTTCGACGGAACCATCACCTTGATTTCGGCGTAGAGGTTGCCGTTGGCACCGCGCGGATTCGGCATTCCCTCTCCGCGCAGGCGCAGCTTCCTACCAGTCGAAGAGCCAGGCACCACTTTGACTTTCGCCTCTCCGCCCGGTGTGGGAACGACGACTGTCGACCCGAGAACCGCCTCCCATGGCGATACGGGCAGATCGACGTAGATGTCCCGACCCTGCACGCGGAACCGTGAATGCGGTTTGATCCGCACCACGAGGTACAGATCCCCAGGCGGCGCGTCACCGTTGCCCCGGCCTCCTTGCCCGGCCAACCGGATTCGCTGGCCGTCCAGGACACCGGCCGGAATGTCGACGTCATACTGCCGTCCGTCCAGTCTGAGAGTGCGTTTTCCGCCCCGATACGCCTCTTCCAGAGCCAGTTCCAGTTCCGCCTCCTGATCGGCGCCGGGAATCGGTCCGAACCCACCGCCTCCGCCGAACATCTGCCCGAAGAGGTCTTCGAAGTCGACGCCGCCCTCGCCACCGACACCGTGACCGAAGTGCACCCTTCTGCCCCCGCCCCCACCGCCGTACCCGCCGCCGCCGAACCCGCCGCCGTACCCACCGGCGCTTGCCCGCACCCGTTCGTCGTAATCCTCGGGTACATGCCGGAAGTCGTCACCGAATCGGTCATAGCGTTTCCGGGTGTCCGTGTCGGACAACACCTGATAGGCCTCATTGACCTCCTTGAACCTGTCCTCCGCAGTGGGATCCTTGTTCACATCGGGGTGGTACTTGCGGGCCAGCTTGCGGTACGCCTGCTGAATTTCGTCGGTGCCGGCGCCCCGCGGGACCCCGAGTACTTCGTAGTAGTCACGGGCCATCGGTGCTCACCCCTCTGGGCGGCTGACGACCACCGCGGCGGGCCGCAACTGTCGCCCGTCCTCTCCATAACCCGGGCGCAAGACCTCGACCACGGTCCCGGACGGAAGGTCGGGTCGGGTTACCACACTGACCACTTCATGGAGCTCCGGGGAGAACGGCACACCGACCTCGTCGTGGCGCTCGAAGCCGAACCGTGAGAGCACCTGTACCGCCTGATCCCGGATCGCCTTCACACCCTCGACGACGGCCTGCGGATCGCTGCCCGCATGGGCCAGCGCAAGCTCCAAGTTGTCCAGTACCGGCAGCCACGCCGCCGAAACCTTCGCTACTTCCGCGGCGCGTTCACGGTCCAGATCTTTGGCGTATCGCTTGCGCAGGTTGTCCAGATCTGCGACGGCCCTGCGCCAACGGTCCTCGAGTTGAGCCAACTCGGCCCCCGTGTCGGTGCGATCAGGCGCCGTCTCGGTCTGATCCCCGTCGGTACCGTCGGTAGCCGGCTCGGTCGTCGAATGATCTGCAGACCTTTCCATCGTGTGCCTCAGCTTCGATCGAATTCGGCGTCGATCACGTCGTCGTCATCCGACGACGCAGCATCAGCGCCGCCTGCTTGGCCGTCGTCCGACTGGTCCGGCACAAGTCCGTAGAGCAGCTGTTGCAGCTCCGAGGTGAGTGGCTGAACCTCCGCGGGTGAAGCACCGTCTTTGACCGCCTTCCTGGCGTCGGCGATCAGCATCTCGGCCCGCGCCTTCTCATGCGGCGGGGCACTGTCACCGAGTTCGGCGAGTCGCCGTTCCACTTGATAGGCAACCGAATCGAGCGCGTTGCGTGCGTCGACCGCCTTGCGCAGCGCCTCGTCCTCACCCCGGTTCCGTTCGGCCTCTGCCAGCATGCGCTCGACGTCACTCTGGTCCAGGTTGCCCTGTTCACTGATCGTGATGCTCTGTTCCTTGCCGGTGTCCTTGTCGCGGGCGGTGACGTTCAGGATGCCGTTGGCGTCGATATCGAAAGTGACTTCGACTTGGGCCTCGCCACGTGGCGCGGGGCGGATGTCTTCCAGCCGGAACCGGCCGAGCACCCGGTTGTCGGCCGCACGTTCGCGTTCGCCCTGCAGCACCACGACGTCCACGGCGGACTGATTGTCTTCCGCCGTGGAGAACACTTCGCTGCGCCGTGCCGGGATCGTCGTGTTGCGCTCGATGATCTTGGTCATCACCCCGCCCTGCGTCTCGACGCCGAGGGACAGCGGGGTGACATCGAGCAACAGCACATCGGAGACCTCGCCTTTGAGCACGCCCGCCTGGACTGCGGCACCGAGCGCCACGACCTCGTCCGGGTTGACGCCCATGTGGGGGTCCTTGCCGCCGGTGAGCCGGCGAACCAGCGCCTGCACCGCAGGAATACGTGTCGAACCACCGACCAGGATCACCTCGTCGATGTCGTTGGCGGTGACCTTGGCGTCACTCATCGCCTGCTTCACGGGGTCGAGGCAGCGTTCCACCAGATCGGCAGTCAAATCATCGAACTTCGATCGCATGATCGTGGTGGTGAGATGTTTGGGACCGTTCGCGTCAGCGGTAACGAAAGGCAGGTTTACCTGGGCCTGGGTCACCGAGGACAACTCGACCTTGGCTTTCTCCGCGGCCTCGAAGAGGCGCTGCAATGCCTGCGCATCCTTGCGCAGATCGATGTTCTCCGCGCGCTGGAATTCGTCGGCGAGGTAGTCCACCAGGCGTCGGTCGAAGTCGTCGCCGCCGAGGTGGGAGTCGCCGGCCGTGGAACGAACCTCGACCACTCCCTCGCCGACATCGAGCAGGCTCACATCGAAGGTTCCGCCGCCGAGGTCGAAGACCAGTACGGTTTCGTGGGTCTGTTTGTCCATGCCGTACGCGAGTGCCGCAGCGGTCGGTTCGTTGATGATCCGCAGAACCTCGAGGCCCGCGATCCGGCCGGCGTCCTTGGTGGCGTTTCGTTGCGCGTCGTTGAAGTAGGCAGGAACAGTGATGACCGCTTCCTTCACCTTCTCACCGAGGAACTTGCTCGCGTCGTCGACGAGCTTGCGCAGCACGAGGGCACTGATCTCCTCCGGTGCGTATTTCTTGCCGCGCACGTCGAAGCGGGCCTCACCGTTGTCACCCGGCACGACGTCGAAGCTGACCGCTTTGGCTTCCTCGGAGATCTCGTCGTAGTGACGTCCGATGAAGCGTTTCGCCGAGTAGATCGTGCCCTTCGGATTCAAGATCGCCTGCCGTCGGGCAAGCTGACCCACCAGGCGCTCGCCGCTCTCGGTGAACGCCACCACCGACGGCGTCGTCCGCGCTCCCTCGACATTGGAGATCACCACCGGCTCGCCGCCTTGCCAGCTTGCGATGACCGAGTTGGTGGTGCCCAGGTCTATACCCACAGCAGTCGCCATGACTCATTCCTTTCGATCGGTCCGGCCGGTGAGCAAGCGGACGGCTTCGTCCGCGACCTCGACATCGGCGAGGACTTCGTAGTGACGTGGTTGTAATGACTGGATTGAGGTGAAGTCGCGCCGGCCGCCCTGCAGCGCATACATGAGCAGGCCGAGCAGAGCGCCCACAACGGCACCGAATACCAACCCGTAGAAGGCGAGCGCGAGGCCCGTGAGCAGCGGCTGAACCCAATCGAGTAACCCGAAGATCCAGCCGAACAGCGCACCCGTCAGCGCGCCCGCGGCGGCGCCGCGCAGAGCGGCCCAGCCGTAGTTCAATCGGCCGACGATCTGCTCGACCAGCTCGATGTCGCGACCGACGATGGCCAGTTTGTCTACCGTGAAATGCTGGTCGGAGAGGTAGTCGACGGCGCTCTCGGCGTCGGCATAGGTGTCGAATGTCGCAATCACCTGGCGAGCAGGTGGGTGTGGACTTACGGCGGAGGTTCCGCCACTGGACTCTGACATCACGCCCCCTCGGCGTCGATGGACTGGGGTTTCGGAGTAGAACTCCCGCTACCAAGACCCTAGCAGCCGAAAGAAATGGGTGAGAGTCTTCACCCTCACGTAGAGGATCAGGACCCAGCGGCTGTTCCTAATCGCTTGGTGCAGAAGAAAACCAGTGACGAATCCTCTTCTTCCAGCTGTCGGATCAGCTCGTACAGTGAAGTCACTAAAGTCCGATTCCTGCGGTTGGGCCGTTCGTGAGCTCAACCGGTTGACTGCCCGACCGGACGCCGAACCGGTAGGCGCAGGCTCGGCTGCACAGTACGGCATGCGAATCGGGCCGAAACAGGCATATCGGTCTTGAAAATAAAAGTAGTACAACAATATACGACTCGTCGCCGCAGCAGCTGAGGCACGCGCACCGCAATCGTCGATGTAGATTTCTATGAGCATGTGACGCGGGTCGGGAGTCGCGGACCACGGGAGGAGACAGGGGTATGTTGATCTGGTGGGCCCACTCGCAGTAGGTGCATGTAGGAGACCGATGTCGTACGGAACCGGTCGCTGATGCGCGTTCCGTCGACCGTACGTTCCTCGATCTGGGTGCCGCTGGTCGCGATCGCGGTCCCCCTCCTCGCGGGATGCGGCGCCTCGGCTCCCACCACCTCGACGCCCCCAGCCGGGCCTGCCGTGGACCTGCCGGCACTGGTCCGGCAGGTGGAGGCCTCGGTCGTCACGGTGCTTACCGGGTCCGGTGTGGGCAGCGGCATCGTCTACAAGACCGACGGCACCATCGTCACCAACGCCCACGTGGTCGAGGGTGCCCGGCAGGTGAGTGTGGCCTTCGCGGACGGGCAACAGGTGTCCGCGAACGTGCGGGCCGTCGATCGCGTGACCGACGTCGCGGTCCTTCACGCGGACCGCACCGATCTGACTGCGGCGACGTTCGAGACAGCGTTGCCAGAGGTCGGCGCGCTCGCCGTAGTCGTGGGCAGTCCGCTGGGGTTCGAGGCCACGGTCACCTCGGGCATCATCTCCGGATTGCACCGTCAGATCCCCGGGTCGGCCTCCACCGGGGCGCCGCTGGTCGACCTGATTCAGACCGACGCCGCGATCTCGCCGGGTAACTCCGGGGGTGCGCTGATCGACGGACAAGGGCGGGTCGTGGGGATGAGCCAGGCCTACATTCCCCCGTCGGCGGGTGCGGTGGCTCTGGGTTTCGCCATCCCCGCGGCGGATGTCGTCGACGTCGCAGATCAACTGCTGGCCTCGGGAACTGCCCAGCATGCGTACGTCGGCATTCAGCCCGGCACGCTGACACCGCAGATCGCCGAACAATTGGCGGTCGACCGCACCGACGGTGTCGTCGTCCTCGAGGTCGTCCCGCTCGGTCCGGCTGCGACCGCGGGTATCCGGCCGGGCGATGTCATCACCGCGGTCAACGGCCACGACATCGAGTCGGCGGAGGACTTCATCGCGGCGCTCCGTGCCGTCGACCCGGGCGATCGAGTGGATTTGACCGTGCTCCGCGGCGGCAAGATCCAGCAGATCTCGGTCACAGTGACAGACCGCCCCGCCAGCTGAACGACTATTCCAAGAACGACCAAAACGGGGCGGGCGGGATCTGTGTTGCGGGCGGTCCGGCCCGCAGCGTTGCGGGTATCGCAGGCGTTGAGCAGCATTACCGTCCGCGTGTCCTTGGGACACAAACTTGGGAATACCAACTTCAACTTCGGGTCAGCCACGAACTGGGTGGACTGTCCTGTGCTCATCGGATTTGCTGACGCTCCTGATGGGCGCCGAGGGTGACGAGGGCCTCGATGCCGACTTTGTCGGCGGCGAGGTCGCAGAAGGCCTCGAATCGGGTCGTCGCGGCCGTCCTGTCGTATCGGGAGGTGGGATCGTCGATGTCGGTGGCCTCGGCCAGCGCGGTCAGATACCGCTGGGCCGTGCACAGGTCGTCGTTGGCCTCGATTACGGTGGCGTCGCGCAAGTCGTGCCGGCAGAACGGACGCACCTTCCGATCGGCGCTCTCGCGCGGACACCGTTGGGGGCAGTGCCATGGCGGGCCGTGGCTGCCGAGCCAGGTGGTGTCGGAGAATGGCACCTGCCCGCAACCGGGACACCGGGTCTGCAACCGCAGTCGGTGCCGCAGGCAGATCGGAAGCAACGGGTGCGCCCATTGCCTCTGCCAGATGCAGTCCGGCTCGGCGAGACACCGTGGACAAAACCGGGACCCGCTGAAGTGGTGCCGGATCCCGCGGCGGTGCGCGAGGTAGCGGCCGAGCGAGGCCTCGGCCGGCCAACCACACAATGCCGGCGACAAGGCCCGCGGCGCGAGGCCGAGGCACCAGGTGATCTCCCGCGAGCACTCGGCGACCTGGTCCAGTACACGGTCGACGGTGGCGGGCCGGGAAGTGAAGCCGAACTCCCGCAACAACTGCGCCGGAGACAGCTGGTACCGGGAGGCGAAATGCAGCAGCCATCCGGGGATGGCCTCGCCGGGGCGGATCGGGACGGTGATCGGCCAGCGGTCGATGTCGTAACCGCCGGGAATCGGCCTCAGTCGCGCCGCCGGGGGCGCGGTGGAAGGTGTGGGGTCAGGCCGTGCGGGCGGCGGATTCGCCGGCATTGTCGATGGTGGTCGCGGCGATCAACTCCGGGGTGATCGTCTCGGTGCCGGAGGCGATCGCCAGGTAGCAGACGCGGTCGATGAGGTTGGTCAGCGACGCTATCCGGCCCTGGGTGCGCCGGTGCAACACCTTCGCCTGCTCGACGAGCATCCCCTCGTGGGCGTCGGCCAACTTGATGTGCCCCTCCAACGTGCGGAGCAGGCTGATCCAACTCCGCAGCCCCGGATCGGTATCGACCGCGAACGGGGCGACCGGGCAGCGGGTGGCACGGCGGCTGGTCTGCGCGTAGGCGGCCTGTTCCCCGAGCTGCCCTTCATCGAAGAACCGCTTCTCGGCGAGCTGAACTCCGACGTAGACGAACGTCGCCGCCATCTCGTTGGCCAGACCCTTGAGGTGGTTGGACACCTCGATGCCGTTGCGATGCTTGAAGTCCACGAAGTGCAGGTCGTCGAGCACGACCAACCGGGTTTCGCAGCTGGTGACACAGTCGACGGCCAACGCACCCAGCTTGGAGGTCGACGCCCGGTCGACGGCGGGGTGGCCGTAGAACCGCAGGATCTGCTGGTTCAGACCCTTCAACGTGATGCCGGCGCTGAGCGGGACGAACGCCACCGGCAACCGCTGATGCCCACCTAAGGTGACCGGGCCCTCCCGGCGGTAGGCGCGGCGGTGGAAGTCGCGGGCGTACCGGGTGGCGATGGTCGTCTTCCCCAAACCGGGTTCGGCGTCGATCACCACCGACCCGCGCAGCTTGTCCCCGTCCCGCCGCCCGGAGGCCAGGACCTGATCGATCACCGAGTACGCGGCGGTCAGCTGGCTGGTCTTGATCGTCGGCAGGTTCGCGTTCCACACCATCCGGGCCTCGTTGTAGTCCTCCCGTTCCTCACCGCTGAGCCGGGTCTTTTCGGTGCGGGTGAGGACGTCGAACGACTCGCGCGGTGCGGAGTGCACGAACGCATCCCATCCCTTCTTGCGGGAGAGTTGGTAGCGGGCGGTGCCGTTGTCCGCCAACCATCGTGCCCATCGGTTCACTCGTCGAACACCCCGAATACCTCCTCGTCCGGCCGCTGCGCGTAGTACTGCTCGAACACGTCCAGGTCGTCGGGAAGCTCGACCGGGCTCGTCGAGCGTTGGGCGAGGTGCTCGAGCAGATCGATGACCCCGGGCAGCGACGCGTCCTCCCGCACGGATTCGCCGTCCGGCGCGGCACCGGACGTCCGTTCGCCGTCGAGGGTGGGCCGCTGCGCGCTGAGCCGCCGGGCCAGGCTGCGGTCGCGGCGGGTCTCGACTTCCTCCCGGCTCCACGCGAGCAGCAGGTCCTGCACGGCGCGGTGCGGATCGAGGTGGCGGTGCTCGCGGATGCTGACGCGTTTGGCGTAGTCGACGGCATCGGCGCTGAACGGCTGGTTCAGGCACGCCCCGTGTTCCCACACCAGTTGGTGCCAGGCGTTGGTGTCCGGATCTTGGAAGTAGGCGTGCCGGACGTCGTGGGAGTCGACGAAGATCGGCCACTTACCGGCGTGCACACCGCCGTACGGGGACCGGGTGCCGCGATACAGGTTCAGCCCGGCACCGTCGTAGCGCAGCCCGTCGACCTCCACCCCGTAGTGGTGGATCATCCGCCACCGCACATCGAGGAACTCGTACGCCAAGTCCGGGCTGCTCGGTAACAGCAGGCACCCGAATTTCGCGACCCCGATCTCGAACATCTCGGCCGGGCAGAACTCGGCCCGCGGGATCTCCGGCACACACAACCCGTCGTGCTGGGTGCGGTGATACACCGACCCGACCCACTCGCGGATGATCTGCTCGAGTTCGCTGACGTAGTAGAACGCCTTGTCCTCGACGTCTTTTCCGCGGGAGTACACATCCGGGCCCTTGTAGGCGGGCAGGTGCTGGAGCACGGATTCGCGTAGCGTGCGGAAAAATCTCTCGACCGTGGGCTTGTCGGTCGGCTTGTGCGGGATCGCCGGCTGGACCGTGATCCCGAGCCGCGCGCAGACCCCGATCACGTGATCGGACAGGTACTGCTTGCCGTGATCGACCACGATCGCCTCCGGTAAACAGGCAGGGAGGTCGCCGACCCGCTGCTGGGAGACGCCGTCGGGTTCCTCGGTGCCGACGAGCAGATTCCGCGGAACCCCGTGATACGGCCACCCGCCGTCGTCCCGCTGGCGGTCTGGGGTGATGCATTGGTAGAGCACGTTCGCGACGTCCTGCGCTTTCGTCGACACCGGGGTCAACCGCAGTCCGAGCACGCAGCGGGTGAACAGGTCCATAGCCACCGTCAACTCCACCCCGACCCAGCGCATCGTGATCGGCTCCATCGCAAACACATCCAGCGGCGTGGTGTCGAGCACCACGTACTCGCCGGGCCGGGTGGCACGGAGCCGACCGAACACACCGGTCGGACGATCGGCCACCGACCGCCGTCCCTTTGCACTGCCGAACGCATGCCGTCCCTTCGCCAGCACCTTCAGACGCCGGTAAGCAGTGGCTTTACTGGGCAGCGGCACCGTTCCCGGGCCGAAGCTTGCCTCCAACTTGCGGACAACCGCGTCGATGACAACTCCCATGGTCGGCGTGGATGCCTCGACATAGTCGTCCAGCACCTGAAGACGCGTCGCGTCCCACCGCGGGTCCACGCCGACTGCATATCGGCTGCGAATGCGGGTGTCGGCCAACCCGGCGACCCCCGATGCCCGGAAGCCCGCGATCCAGCGGTAGAGCGTGCGCACCGAGACATCCAGTTCCTTCGCCTTGGCCGCTAGCACCGACTCCAGGTTGGTCCCGTCATCGTTGACCGCGGCGAGCGCGCTGCGCACGTGCCCGGCTCGGACGTCGAGCTTGTGGCGCTGCGACGTCGTCAGCGACGACAGCACCACCGCTGTGGGATCGAAGGAGTCGTCCTTATGGGCCATTGCCACAGCGTGGGCAGTGATTTCGGTGACCGCGACCCTTTGCAACGACGGCCCTGACCGGAGCGTCACCTCAAGACCATGGAGGGCGACGACCTCCCACGAGGCGCCCCCGAACCAGACCCGAATCCCAGGACGGAGATCGAGGATTTCTGTCATAAAGTCGTCCTCTCACCAGGTCAAGACCGTTTGCCCGGACAGCGGTACCGTAAGATCCGCCGTCCACGACCTGAACCATAACTTCGCCAGCACAGCGATGCGGCCCCGCTGCGTGTCTGCGGCCGCGACCACCTCGTCGATCGTCATTCCGGTCACGGCGACCGCCTCGATGCACGCCACGGTCGTGGTATCTATCGAGCCCGTTCTGCGCGCGGCGCCAATGGTCCGGATATTCGCCAGCACCACCGGGTCCGCGCCTGTCCACACCTCGTACGACCAACCCCGCGAGGCGCACACCCGCCCAGTCCAGGCGAATACCTGCGCCGCCTCCTCGCGGCGGGCGAACTCTTCCGGTTTGACGTCCACGACCGTGAACCCACCATCAGCATGTTCGAGAAGCATGTCGGGAACGTGCCTACGTGTGCTCGTCCCGTCCGAGCCGCACATCCACATCGGTTGCGCCGCCATCCGGATTACCCCCGGAGCGAAGTCGGCCAACCACAGCCGATCGAGCTCCAACCGGCTCTCGTAGAGCACGTGGTCACGATTGGTCGCTGACCAGAACCAGCCCGCGTAATGCCTCCGTCGAGGATGACTTCGCACTCGTCGAACCGGCAAACCGCGCACTATTCGTAGCGGATCCGCGGCGGCGACCGTCGTCGCGACAGGACCACCGTTGCCCTGCACGTACCTGACCTCGACCTCACCGCTTCGCGGCACCTACATAGCTTCACTCGTGCTGACACGAAAATGAGAAACCAACACGCCGCTGACAGACAACTGACACGAAATTGAGAAACTGACACCGATCGCGAGAACCTACACTTGAACTCGGCCGGCGGACGGGAACGATTCGACGCCGCCATCACCGACATCGCCAGGATGCTTTCCACCGGAAACCACCACACCAGCAGAAAGCGGACATCGATGAACGAGACACCCTCGTCGAACAGTTCATTATCAGAGCCCACTCGACCAGGCACTGCTGCAATGGACCTGTTCGAGGGCGCCGGCCCTGGCAGCGAACTCGCTGTCTCCGTCGAGCCGGAAGGCATTCTCGTTGCCGGGGACCCGGAGGTCGTAGCCGGCTACCTCGCGCGCCTGACCGATCTCGCCGGCGAGGCACTCGATGTTTCCGGCGTCAGCACAACCTCGATGGCCAATGTCGCCGCCGCTGCCGTCGGAGCGAAATCTATTGCCGCCCAGGCCGGTCAGTTCGTGCGACTGTCACCGGACAGCGTCCAGGCATTGAAGACGTACAAAGCGTTGCCGGGTGACAGCGGGTTCTTCCGAATGACCGTCGTCGACCAAGCAGGGAAGTTCCGCCAGCAACTGCAATGGCAGAAAGTATCCCTCGGCCCCACCCAAGCACTGTCCTTCCAACTCATCGCGGTGCAGGTCGCCCTCTCGGTGGCCATCGCGTCGGTGAACGAATCGATCGCCCGCGTCGACGGTAAAGTCGAACAACTCCTCGCCCTCGCCCAAGCGTCCCGAGTCGGTGACGTGGTCGGTCATTTCACAACCTTGGATCGGCTCGTCACCACCCTCGACGAACACGGAACACTGCCGACCGCAGACTGGGAATCTGTTGCCGGACTCCGGCCCACCCTGAATGTGACCATCGAACGCCTCCGAGAACACGTCAAACGCACCTTGGCCGGGTTCGATGCCACTCGCCCGGTCCAGGATCGCGCCGACTATCTCCGCCGAGCAATCGAAGAGAACCGGCTCGGCGAATCCCTGCACCTGTTGGTGGTCGGTGAGCAGTCGCTCTATCTGTGGCAGCGGTTGCGGATCGCGCGCGTGCAGGCCACCGAGCCGCAGCATCTGCAGGTGGTGCTCGACGACGCACGCACAGTGCTGGCAGAGCATTTCGAACGCGACGGCGAACTGTTGCTGCACGCGCGGTCGGAACTGTCGAACTTTGCAAAAATGCACCGACTCGACGGATTCCGGTGGGGCGCCGCCCACAATCTCAAACACGACATCGTCAAACTCAAGAACGACCTCGACGACTTCGCGCAGGCACGTGGCAGCCAGGTCATGGGATGGACCGACCACGAGAGTCCCAGCGTCGTCGACGCCCTGGCGGAAGTCGGCAGTCGGGCAGCGTCCGCAGGCAGTGCTGTCGCCGGCGCGGCCGGCAAAGCGATCGGTGCCGGTGTCTCAGGAGTCGGATCCGGGCTCGGGTGGGTGGGCCGCGGGATCGGAAACCTCGTGGGCTCGGGAAACCAACACGCAGACAAAGTCGAGATACCGACACCTACAACGGAACATCGTCTCGCGGGTGCAGCCACCGCAACCGCACAACCTGACGAGGCGAATCCGAACTCGTGCGACGGCGACGATTCGACATCCGAATCCTCCATGCTCACACACCAACCCGATCGAATCATGCCGTCTTCCGCCCCGATCGCGTACGACGACGACATCTTGCAGCTCATGCTCTTCGGCCATCTACAGGTCGGCGACCAGCTGACGTATCACGATACCGGCCGCGGGCTCACCTACATCGCAACGATCACGCGGGACGGGGCCCTCGACGTCGACGGGAAACGCTACGGGCCACCCTCGGCGCCGTTGACGGACATCATGGGCCGGCAACGGCACGGTTGGAGGGACTGGCAACTGGCCGATGGGCGGCAACTTCGACAGCTGCGGCGACAAGCGTACGCAGAAATGCGCCGCTGACACCCGTCCTAGCTCTGCCACCACACGCCGACCCGTCCACAGGATGAAGCGATCACAAATGACAATGAAAAAATCCTGGCTAGCAGCGCCGATCCTGCTTCTCGCGCTCAGTGCATGCAGCGACCAGGGCACATCCACCGAACCTGCCTCGTCTGAGGGAGCAACTGCAACCGCCACGACACCGAGCTCCTCAGGGACACTCACACCGGTCTCCAGTACCACGATTGTGGAACCCACGACGGAAACCATCGTCGAACCGCCCACAGCGGAGGCAACATTCATCGACACGCCCACGCCGGCGGTGACCAAGCACATCGACTACTGCACCTCGCCCGGCCCGAACACCGCGTTCACGGACGGAACATACGGTTGGACGGACGAATGCGCCGGCCCCGCAGCGATCAACCGGGTCAGCGAAATCACCGCCAACGGAGGATCCTGCGACGGAACCACGTGCACCAACTCACTAGGAATGACCTTCCCCGACCCTCGGGCCGAAGCCGGAATGACCGATGCACCGCCAACAGCTGGCACTCCTCGGACCACGACAAGCACCCCGACAGTAACGAATCCGCCGAACCATCCCCAGGTCCTGTGGTCGAATTGCCTGCAGCAAGGCAACACCCCGGAACAATGCCGGGAAATACTCGACAACTGATTCTCACGCCCAGCGAAAGCCCGGCCAGTCCTGAGCACGTCGGAGCTGCAATTCCGGGGCGGTCTCGACACTCTCACCCGACTTTGATCCACACATTCACTGAGTAGGTCCTGTGGTTTGACTGTATGTTTTTCCGCATCAGCACTCGAGTACCGTCCGACACTGATGGAGACGATATTCGACGTAGGTTCTGCACACGGGTTCTCGACGGAACGAAGAGAAACCCGCTGCGGAGACCCGAATCGGATACTCACTGCATCCTCGGCCACTATCACCTGGGCCACTCGGTACGAGGAAAACACACCGCACACCTTTGGGTGACCCACCCTGCTGGTCGTCAGTACCAGCTGGGTGGGTCGAGTGTGCCCAACTCTGGGGGGCCGGGCACACGATCGGGAGCGGCTCGCCTGCAGTCGTGTGACATCTCGGCGAACCCCTATCCATCGCCGCCTCGAACGGAGATGGTGCGGAAGGGAAATGTAGCGCACACGATTTCACTGACCTGTAACCACCCGGCGTGTTTCGGCGGCCATTTCGTTCTTGCGATGTGAGGCGGATCTAAGCTCACCTCGACAACCACGGCCTCAACCTCACGGGAGCAGCGATGAGTCCTCGGCCCACCTGGCTCCACACCCGATCCACCGAATTCCGGGCCGCCCTCCTCGATCTCGGGCTCACGATCACCGACACCGAAGCCCGGAATATCCTCGACGACAAAGTCTCCGAATACGCGACCTTGATGAGAGTCACCCGCCAGACCACGCAGCGCGATTTCACCGACGAACGCCTCCTCGCATTCGCGCAGTCCCTCGCTGTGTCACTCTCCGACGAAGCCCCCCGGCGCCGACCTGATCGGATTCGAGCGCAGCATCTCCATGCCCGTCGCCGCCGTCGGCCTGACCACCGCGGCGCTGGCCGAAGCCTTGAAAGTCGCACACATCAACCTCGACGACAAAGAAGCTGTCGCCGGCCTGTCCCTGCTCTCGACTCTCGGCATGATCACCGCCGACGCGAACCACTCCGTCGTCCCGACCCCACGCCCGCTGCTCCTGCGCATCGCCCGCTACCTCGACGGCGCCGCAGCATCCATCACCGACGGGGCGAACCTTCCCGACGGACTCGACGACACCCACCGACAGCAATTCGCGGACATCCTCGCCCAGGACGCCGACGGAATCCGGGCCCTCGCCAACAACGAAGACGGCGACACCCCGCGACTGTGGCGCACCCCCAACCCACGCTGACCGCCGACGCAGCGAAAACACAGTCGATGCGCTGAAACCTGCCGGACGGCTCGCCCGCCGATAGACCAGGGGTGGCTACCGGCGGAGCGTTCGCCATACCCGTTGGGGACCGGGTGATGCCGCCCCCGAAAATTTACGTGCCACCCACCCCCGTTACCAGTCTTCGCACAGTTACAGCTACTTGAGCATTGAACTACCGAGGAGTACCTCGCCGCCTGCAGGTGAACCGTACCGAGCTAGTTCCTCGCATCCAGGGGTGCGCCGTCACTTACCTCCCACGTACCGAGCGCCCAGCAATGACGCAGTAACATCACACTGTGGTGCGCTGCTTTCCGCCTCGGTTCCAGCGCACCACCCGTTGCCACCGCGCAGGCAGTCGCCCCTTTCACTCGGCCTGCATGATCCACACGTGCAGGAGCCACGCATGGCCTCCCCTGACGACCGTCTGACCGCCAAACTCGAACAACTCCCCATCAGCGACGACGCCCCCATGTGCTCACTCCTGCGCACCACCCTGCTCAAACACGCTCAACACGGCAGCGACATCACCGAGCCCACCGTGCTCGGACTGCTCGCCATCACCGGCGCCCTCGAAGAACGACTCACCCGACTCGAAGCCACGATCCAGCCCTCCCCCACACCATGACGGCACCACCGCCTCGCATCGACCGACGAAAGCGCGTCCGAAAATTCCTCGGAGCGAGGTCAGAAATTGCCGTTATCCTCGGCTGCATCCTCTTCGCCCTCGTCATCGTCTGGTGGGCAGCCTGAAAAAAACTTCTCTGTCGAAAAGACAAGGTCTGTGGGTTATTCGACATAGATTGTCGACACCAGTTCTCGACACCGCTCCCTCAGTACGAACTGGGGTGTGAATCGCGGATTTAGGTGGCACGCCTTTTACGGTGATAGCTGTCGCGGGCGCTGTGCCGACCCGCGGCTCCCAAACGATCATTTTCGGCAGGGGGACAGGGTATGTCCTCGTTCGTTCCTAGCGTCGTCGTCGTGGCGTGGTCCATCTGAGCCAGCACGCGATGGAAGGAACTTTGTATGAGTGCAGAAGTACAGCCGTTTCGAATTGACATCCCCGAGAGCTCTGTCGAGGAGCTAAAACGCCGGTTGAGCGAGACCCGGTTTCCGCCGCCGCTGCCTGGTGATGACTGGTCGACAGGAGTGCCGGTCAGCTATCTGCGACGGTTGGTCGCGTACTGGGTTGACGAGTTCGATTGGGCGGAGCAGCAAGCGTCGCTGAACATGCTTCCGCAGTTCACGACTGTGATCGAGGGGCAGACGATCCACTTTGTCCACGTCCGATCGAAGGTTTCGGGCGCGCTGCCGCTGGTGCTCACTCACGGATGGCCGGGGTCGTTCGTTGAGTTCGTGGACCTCATCGGCCCCCTCACTGATCCGGAAGCGCACGGAAGGGCGGCGGCGGATGCGTTCGATGTGGTCATTCCGTCGCTGCCGGGATTCGGATTTTCGAGCCCGGTGGTTGAGGGCGGTTGGGACGCGGCTCGAATCGGGCGGACGTGGGCAACACTGATGGAACGTCTCGGCTACGACCGATACGGGGTACAGGGTGGTGACATCGGTGCTGCCGTCTCTCCCGAGGTCGCGCGAGTGGCACCGTCTCATGTGGTCGGCGTCCACGTTAATGGTTCGATGGGAATGCCGTTGCAGGCTCCCAGCGAAGCAGATCTTGCGTCGTTCACTCCGTTGGAGCTTGACCGTCTGGGGCGGGTTCAGGCGTTCATGCAGGAGGAGTATGGCTACATCGCGATCCAGTCCACTCGACCTCAGACTCTCGCCGCGGGGCTCGTGGATTCTCCCGCTGGCCAGCTTGCGTGGATCATCGATAAGTTCCAGAAGTGGACCGTTCCGCACGAGGAGCTTCCCGAAACGATCATCCCCCTCGATCGAATCCTGACCGACGTCTCCCTGTACTGGTTTACCGAGACCGCGGGCACAGCTGCCTACATCGGGTACGCGCAGCACTCAGCGTGGGGAGCAACTAAGGAGCCCTCCGGTGTTCCCACCGGGGTCATCATGTTCGCTCACGACGTCGGTATTCGCCGCTACGCCGAACTGGAGAACACCATCACTCGGTGGACTGATGTGACCGACCGTGGCGGGCACTTCGCCGCCCTCGAAGAACCGCAGCTCCTTATCGCAGACCTGACGGAGTTCTTCCGGCCTCTCTGCTGACCAGAGTGGGCCGGTCGTGCGATGGCCGGCCCACTCTGGTTAACCTGGCTGCGCTGCGCGAGCAGCTTGCTGCGCTACGTGGACGAACGCGGTCCGTAGCTCGTTGGGTTCTAGCACCTCGATGTCGGCTTGTAGGAGCAGGAGCCATCTGGCGATGGACTCGTAGCTCTCGGCTCCCGCGTGCACGATCGTGGTCCGAGTTGTCTCCTGTTCGATAGCTCCCCATGCCGGCGCAACCCAGCGCTGCACCGTATCCACTGTTGCGTGCACGCGGACGGTGGCGGTCACCTGCTGCCACCCCGCGCTGAGCTGCCGAGTCACCCATTCATCGACGCTCGGGCCGGGAAACGTATGCGATCGGATCGGCATCTGGCTGACGGCGACGTCGGAGATGCGATCGACACGGTACGTCTGCCAATCGTCGGTGTCGACGTCGAAGGCGACGAGGTACCACCGCCGCACTGTGTTGACCATCGCAAGGGGATCAACCCGTCGGTCCTTCGTCGCTCCGTTTCGCTGCGAGTGCTTGAACTCCACTCGACGGCCGAGCAGACATGCTCTTGCCAGCTCACCGAGAACCCCGATGTTGACGACCGGGGAGTCTATTGGTTCGAGACCGTCCACTGGCGCATCGATCGTGACTTTCGCTACCGCATCGATGACCCACCGCACATGAGTGGGCAGTGATGCGAGGAGCTTGCCGAGAGAACTGGCGGTCAGGGTTGGATCAGAGCTTTCCTTCCACCTTCGAAGCGCGAGAGCACATGCCAGCGCCTCATCTGTGGAAAGAAAGATCGGCGGCAGGACCGCCCCAGGTTCGAGAGAGTATCCGCCGTCGACACCGAGACGTGTGTCAACGGGGTACCCCAGATGGCTTTGTCGGCCAATGTTGACGTCGCTTGTTGATAGATCCTGACGTCACTTCGGATCTGGGGTTCCTGCCGCGATTGCATATCGGTGAATGCCAGCGTCACTCACAGCCCGCGGGGAAGGGTCGACGGCATGGCTCGCACTCCTTTCGCAGACCTTTCCTCAGGGCCCAGCTCGCGCGCAAGCGTTCGGCTTATGGGGCGCGGCATCCGGCAGCGGTGGCGCTCTCGGAGTACTTGGCGGTGGAGTCATCGTCGAAACCCTAGGATGGCGGTGGACTCTGCTGGTGAACGTCCCGATCGGGCTCGCACTTCTGGCGTTGCTCATCTTCGGTAACCGGACGCCGCACCCCACCGCACGGCCCCATCTCGACCTGGCCGGCAGCACCGCGTTCCTAGTAGCTACGGCATCACTTGTACTGGCAGTCATGTCGGTTTCGAACTCTTTCACCGCTGCCGGGTGGGCCTTCCTTGGACTGGTCAGTGTCGTCACATTCGTGCTCATCGAGAAGCGCGCGGCATCACCTCTGATCCCTTTTGTAGCGCTCGGTCGAACCGGCGCCTGGCGGCCCGCTACCGCGATGATGTTCATCGGCGGAGCCATGACAGCCACTTTTTACTTCATGACCCTCAACCTGCAGTTGTTCCACCTGCTCAGCCCCCTCGCCACCGGTCTCTCATTCCTTCCCCTATCACTCGGGGCTTTCCTCGCCGCAGCCACCAGTCACCGGCTCCAGCGGCGGCTCGGGACAGACAGAACGACCGCGCTCGGCGCGCTCATCATGACAACCGGTCTGGCCGCGATCTGGGCCTTCTCTGCTGCCCCCTTCCCCGCGGCCCTGATTGCGGCGAGCGGGATCTTCGGCATCGGCATGGGTATCGCACTGGCGTCAATCGCTGACGGCACGACTCACCTGCTCCCCGCAGCACTAGCCGGAGCTGCTTCCGGAGTGCTCACAACCGCGCAGCAGTTTGGAAACAGCTTCGGCCTCGCCATCGTCGCTGCCGCCGACGGGCAGATACCGACCAACCACTACGCCGGAGGGTTCGTATCCACGCTAATCCTCAGCGCTATCGCGCTCGCCCTCCTCGCAACGCACGCCTGGTCGACGCAGAAACTCAGACGTGAATCAGCGTGACGCCAGATCCCGTAAACGACCGTTCATAAGTCAGCCGACACTCTCTGTCAGTTTCAGAAGTGGGCGTCATAATTTCCTGGGGTTTTACCTCCGATTGCAGTCGTCTTCTGACATTCTGACTGCAGAAGTGGACTGCACAATCGGTCGATCACACAGGCCTGGCGTTCGGAGGCTGCGATGGACGCGGACAAGTTCGACGTCGCAGAGACTGGTGTGCTGACCGCGTCGGCCGAGCAGTGGGAGCAGGCACGGTCACGGTTCGCAGTGCTCAGCGAACTAGCGGATCGATCCTCGATCGGCACCGCAGTGGTCGAGGATGCAGCACAGCAGTTGGGGGTCTCGCCCCGGCGTGTGTACGTGCTGTTGTCCAAGCTCCGGAATGGGGGAGGGTCGGTCACAGATCTGTTGGTCTCCGCTCCTGCAGGCGGGCGCGGCCGTTCCCGCGTGCCGGCCGAGGTGGAAGAAGTGATCGCCGAGCACATCAACCGCGAGTTTCTGGCTCGCCAGAAGCTCAGTGTCGCCGCACTGCATCGACATATCGCGCTGGCCTGTCACCGTGCGGGACTCCCTATTCCAGCCCGCAACACAGTCGCCGCGCGGATCGCAGCAATGCACCCGGGCCGCGTCGCACGGTCACGTGGCGGACCGGATGCCGCTCGATCGCGGCAATCCGCTGGCGATGTCCCGCCGCCGGTGACGGCGGTTCTCCAGCAAGTCCAGATCGATCACACCGTGGTCGATCTGATGATCGTCGACGAATACGACCGGGTGCCGATCGGACGTCCTTATCTCACGATTGCTATCGATGTCTTCAGCCGCTGCGTGCCGGGCTTCGTGGTCACACTCGACTCGCCGTCCGCAGTGTCGGTCGGGTTGTGTCTGGGCCGGGTGTGCTCGGACAAAAGCGTATGGATCGACGCTCTGGGGCTCGGCGCGGATGTGCGGTGGCCGATGGCCGGAAAGCCGCGCGCCTTGTACGTCGACAACGCCGCCGAGTTCAAAAGTGAAGCGCTACGGCGGGGTTGCGAGCAACACGGTATCGACCTCGGCTACCGCCCACCCGGCAGGCCGCAATACGGCGGGATTGTCGAACGCATCATCGGCACCGTCATGACCCAGGTTCACGAGCTCCCTGGCACCACGTTCTCGAATCCAACGCAGCGGGGCAGCTACGACTCGGAGGGCGCGGCAGCTCTGACGTTACGAGAACTGGAACGCTGGCTGATTTTGGCGATCGCGGCCTATCACGCGGACGTGCACACCGGCCTGAGCCGGAGCCCGGCTGCGCAGTGGACCAGCAGCACCGACGCCGATACCGCTCTGGCGAGCTCGACAGTGGTGGATGAGACCGCATTCTTAGTGGACTTCCTCCCCGTCATCCGGCGCCGACTGACCCGGACAGGGTTCGTCATCGACCACATCCAGTACTTCTCGAACGCGCTGAAACCATGGATCGCCAGGCGAGAGAAGTTGGGTCAGTTCGTTATCCGGCGTGATCCACGTGATCTGAGCAGGGTGTGGGTCCTGGACCCCGACAGCGGCGGCGGGTACGTCGAGGTGCCATACCGGACGATGTCACATCCGGCCGTGACAGCGTGGGAACACCGGGCAGCGGTGGTGCGCCTTCGAGAACAAGGCCGAGCAAGTATCGACGAACACGCTCTGTTCGCGATGATCGAGCAGATGCGTCAGATAGCCACGTCCGCACAGAGGTACACCAAGCGGGCCCGCCGTAATCGCACTCGCCGTTCTCATCTGAGCAGCATCACCACACCACCGGACACGCAGAGCCCGCCCGAGCTCGGCCCAGGCACCGACGACGTGCCGGTTCCGATCTTCGACGACATCGAAGAGTGGTGAATGGATGAACCACGACCCCCGAAACGCTCCCGCCGGCGACGATGACGACCGTAGTTGCGAAGACATCGACGTCGTTCGTGCGGACCTCACCCACCTGCGAAGTTCGGTCAGATCGATTGCGGTTCTTCCTGCCGCGCAACGCATCAGGCATATTCGTACTGAACGGTGGATCGGGTATCCGCGTGCACGGTCGGTGATCGAGCATCTTGAGACGTTGCTGGTGTGGCCGGATCGGCAACGTATGCCGAACGTGCTTCTGATCGGACCGACGAACAACGGCAAGTCGATGATCATCGAGAAGTTCCGGCGTGCGCACCCTGCTGTCAGCTTGCCCGATCGCGAGCAGATACCGGTGTTGTGTATGCAGATGCCTCCAGACCCAGCACCCGCACGGTTCTACCTGGCGATGCTTGCTGCACTCGGAACGCCGATCCGCCCGCGGAGCCGAGTCCACGAACTCGAACAGCAAGCAATCTCGCTGCTGCGAGCGACCGGGGTTCGGATGCTGATCATCGACGAGCTCCACAATGTTCTCGCCGGCCGCGACAACGTGCGCCGAGAATTCCTGAACCTGTTGCGGTTTCTAGGCAACGAACTGCGGATTCCTCTTGTCGGAGTGGGCACCCGAGAGGCGTACCTCGCGATCCGTAGTGATGCACAGTTGGAGAACCGTTTTCACCCCATGACGCTGCCGATCTGGACCAACGACATCGACACCCGCTCCCTGCTGGCGAGCTTCACCGCCAGCTTCCCGTTGCGTGCGCCCTCGCACCTGACGTCGGCGGAGATGACCGATTACCTCCTCACCCGGTGTGAGGGCACCATCGGCGAACTGGCCACGCTGTTGACCGCGGCCGCAGTGACCGCAATAGAGGCTGGCGAGGAAGCGATCACCTCGCAGGTGCTGACGCAGACTGCCTACTCCGGGCCCACCGAACGCCGTCGCCACTTCGAACGGCATCTGGCATGACATCAGCCGATGCCTCGCCAGCGCCTACAGCGTTCGACCACAGTGGGCATCCGCGGTGGCCGCTGCACCCGCAACCATTACCTGGTGAGACTCTGATGTCGTGGCTTGCCCGGACTAGCAGACTGTATTCGTTGATCGGTACAGCGGATCTTCTCGACGGGCTCGGTGTCGACACTTCGGGCGTGGACCTCGACCGCTACACACCCGAGCCGGTGCTATCCGCGCTTGCCCAGAGGAGCACCTGCACAGCGGAACGGCTGCGTGAGATGACGTTGGCGGGCGGTACGCCCTGGCTGCTCGACAGCACCGACCCCGGCGGATGCGACTTCGACACCTACGTCCATCAGTTCTCTGTCCTACTACCGGCGGGTCTGGCAAGGTCAGATCGACGTCGACGCGCACCGCCCGCCGGCACGTGGCTTCCCTGGGTGAGCAAGCTCGATACGCGGGCATGCCCCTTGTGTATCGACGACCTCGACACAGACGCCGACATCGCGGTCATGATGGCTCATCAGTACCCGATGCTGACCAGCTGCACGAAACACCTCTGCCGGCTCGAATTCTGTGCTGTCATACCCGGCCGACTGGTCTTTTGGGACAGGACACCGCCAGGCTCGGACGAACACGCACCACCGATACCCGTACCGGCAGTCGTCGCAGAAATCGACAGACGCACCGCCGTCGCGTTGACGTGCGGGTCGGTCGAGCTCGGCGGAGGCCGTGTTCATGCCGGAGTGTGGTTCAGGCTGCTGCGTACCGTCGTCGACGAGGTATCGACACCGCTGGTCCGCACCGGATGGTGGGCGAAGCCACTGAGCGCGATCTGGAAGTCCACCGGCCATTCTCGCCCGCTGCGGACATCGTGGGTTCCGTTCGAGCAACTGCGGTGTGACGAGCAAGCGAAGGTTTTGTTTGCTGCCGCGACCGCGATCAATGCGGTCGAGAACGATGAGATAGCCGCGAGCGGTGCTGATGCCTGCTTGCTGCGGCCGCGACGGTACGAGCCGGTCGATCCGGGGGCCGCTCCGACGAGGTCTCGCAGTCCGGTACCCGCCCGCAGCGCTTGGGACGGTGTGATTGCGGCGATCGATGCCGCTGTCGCCGCCGCCCGCGTCGACAGCGATGCCGCCCGATCTTTGTTCGGATTCGCTCGAACGGGGTGCCGCACCGAAGATGACGTCGATGAGCTGGCCTATGCCTTCGTCGAGCTCGGTATTCGACTGGACTGGGACTGAAGCGCGCTAGATCGCAATCGCCACACGTTTCTCTGCGCTTTCAGGCGGAATTCGATCGCACCCTGTAGTCACCCACGGTTTGTGTGCGGTGACCCACGAGAATTTTCCTTCCCGCACCGTCTTCGATGAATCGCCAGGTGAGCGTGTTTTGAATCCGAAAACTGTGTCGGAGGTGCCCGATACAGTTCTGCCCATGACAGAACGCCAGCTCACCGGCGGCTCGGCCGCGATTCCAGCTGTCTTGCCGGGCGGTACTGCGGCCGTGTTTCCGGATTTGCCGCCCGAGGTTGCGGCTCGGATCGAGCGATCGATGGCCGCGTCACGCTCCGCGGGGACCCGGCGGGCCTACGCTTCGGCGTGGCGACGCTTCGAGACCTGGTGCGCCGCCACCGGACATATCTCGTTGCCGGCGCACCCTGCGACGGTGGCTGCCTATCTCGTTGGAGCGGCCGACACACTCACAGTCGAGGGAACGCGGGCATATGCACCGTCGACGTTCGGTAAATGGGTTGCCGCGATCGCCGATAGTCACCGCGCTACTGGCCACGACAACCCGTGCGGCCACGAGATGGTGCGCGCCACCGTTTCCGGTATCCGACGGGATTACGCGTCGGCGGGGGAGCGACCCCGCAATCCGCGTGCGCCTCTGTTGACTTCCGACATCACCACGATCGTCGACCACGCGCGTCGCAGTTCGATCGGGTGGGCGTCGGAGGTCCTCGAACGGCGTGACACCGCGCTGCTGCTGATGGGCTACACCGGCGCGTTTCGGCGGGGTGAACTCGTCGCTCTCGAGTGTCGTGATATCCGCCGCGACCGTCTCGACGGCGCGCACGTACGTATCCGCAAATCGAAGACAGACCAGGACGGTGCCGGTGCAGTGAAGGCATTACCGTTCACTGGCCGCCACGAGTCATGTCCGGTCTGTGCGTGGGTGCGGTGGCTTCAGGTCGTCGCCGCGTTCGACTCCGGGGGCAGAGTCGAGGTCATTCGACTGCTCTCTCGCGCAGTGGAATTCGAGTCTCATATCTGCCTCGGCACCCTTCCTGCAGCCGAGAAACGGTCCCCTCTGTTTCGGTCTGTCCGCAAGAACGGAAACATCTCCGATACGCCGCTGTCCGGGGCTGCGGTACATGCGGCGATCCGTCGACGAGCTACTCGAGCTGGATACGACCCCGACACCGTCGCCCAATTCGGCGGGCATTCTCTGCGTGCAGGATTCGTCACGCAAGCCTTTCGCAACGGTGCCGATGCGCACACGATCATGCGCCAGACCGGGCACACCACACCCGCAATGGTCGAAACATATGCCCGCGAGCACGCACCTCTGGTCGGCAACGCGGTCACCGAACTCGGTCTATGACCGGGCGCGTGACTGCATCTGTGAGCGGCGACGGGGCGACCGAGGCAGATGCTGACCACGATGACCGCGCCGGTTCGATACGGCCAGCGGATATCGCGAACGCGGCGGTGCCGAAGCGCGATCGGCACACGTGGTCACTGTTCGAGGACTGGTGCACCGCCCATGACGAACCACCACTGGCGGCCTCTCCGGAGTCACTTGCTCGGTTCCTCCACGCGCACCCCGCCGCGTCGACGACCCAACGCCGCCGGATCGCGGTGATCGACGCCGCCCATTCCCGGCACCTGTTACCCCCTCCGGGGCGCGCGGAGGCTGTCCGGGCTGCGCTGGACGTGGCGCGCACGGCGCGCCTGCACGAGCTGGCAGCCGTGATCGGCGGAATCATCGCGCGTCTCCCCGAATCCGGTTGGCCGTCAGCACTGTTCGCGCGGCGAGATGCCCTCGTCCTGGTCGTTGCCTCGACCGGTCTGCCGTACACCCAGATCGCGGCCCTGCGGGCATGCGACGTCACCGCCGATCCGAGGATCGACGCCCTTCGTATCGACTCAGGCCGCGGCGTTCATATCCTCACCTCCCTCGCACTGACGGGGACGGGTATCTCGCCGCGGATGGTGTACCAGCGCTGGTTGGAGGTGCTCGGCCATCACGCGCGGTATCCGAGCACCCGAATGCTCGCCGACGCTCTCGATGCCGTGGGCGGCACCGGAATCGGAGGATACGACCGGTACGTCGATTCGGCCGATCGACAGCCGCTGTCGACTGCGATCGACCGGTGGGGTCACACCCCGTTGACTGCGACCCCGCTCACGTCGCGTGCGGTCGCCGGCATCGTGCGAGCGCACCTGGACGGACGTGCGCCCACCCGCCTGCAGCCCACTGCGCGGTCACAACAGCCGGAGCGGATCGCGGCATCGGATCCAGTACCGCGGGTCGTGCTCGACCCCGGCTACTACGAACGCGGAACGCTTGCGCGTAGACACGCCCACGGTCTTCTCGATGACGTGGACTCTGTCCTCGCTGATGTCGAAATCCGCGCGGACAGCCTGTTGGAAGCACTCGTCGACTTTCTCGAATCGGAGACCACACGCGTGCCGGCCGACACCGTCGAGTGACAAGTGGTTCGTACTCGAGTTTGCACAAACTCTTCGTTCTCACGGCGGCGACGTCTCCGAACTCTCCGCGATGAAGATCGATCAGTCCGCGGACGAACGGAGGCATCGATCTCGACCCCGCGTTCTGTGGGATCTACGTCGAATCCGCGTCGTCCGAGAGTGGCGGGTTTCGGAAATCTTTCGGAGAGCGTCCGGTCCAGCGTTTGAAGGCGTGAGAGAAGTTGGCGAGGTCGCTGTATCCGAGTTCAGTAGCGATCTCGCTGACCGAAACCGATCGGTCGAGGAGCCGTAGCATCGCGTGCTCGTACAGCAGCGATTGGCGCACCTTGCTGTAGGTGGTTCCTTCTTCGGCAAGCCGCCGTTTCAACGTGCTGCTCGACATCGACAATGCCTGTGCAACACCATGGTTGGTTCGCTGTCCGAGGTCCTTCTCCAACAGTTGCCTCACCTTCTCCGTAGATGACATGGACCCACTTCGCTGGGCGAGTGTTCGCTGCAGATCAGCGATAGCGAGTCGATATGCGAGAGGGTCCGAGAACCGACAAGCCTTGTTGAGGGTGTCCTCGGGTACGTGGACGAAGGAAATCGGAGCGTCGAAGAATCGGCGATTCGACCCCGGACCTTCGTCGTGGCTCACCACCTCGGCCGGCTCCGGCCAGCTCAGATGGAGTGTCACCGGCGATATGTCACCGGCGAGCATGTCCAGCAGTCGTAGTAACGCCGACCCACCGTAGGTGATGACCAAGCAGTCCAGTGCGGAATCGCCTGTATGCGCAGTGAGCCCGACGATCAGACCGTAGTCGCCAGTATGGAACTGCGACTTCAACGCCGTGGAGATCAATGGCAGGTATGTCAGGAGATCGACGATCTCGGCGACCGAACCAGCACTGATCAAAGGTGAACTCAGAGGCCCGAACGATGTCAACTGGGCCTGCTCGGCAAACGCAAATCCGAGTCGAGTGGCCTGGGCGATAT
This sequence comes from Streptomyces sp. NPDC126510, assembly GCF_040302345.1. NCBI lineage: Bacteria > Bacillati > Actinomycetota > Actinomycetes > Kitasatosporales > Streptomycetaceae > Streptomyces > Streptomyces sp. NPDC126510. Next base: position 32,070 of record NZ_JBEORR010000044.1, read on the forward strand.
CGAGTTCGGGGTAGACCTCCCGAAACCACCGTATCGGTGCCTGAACGTCATGCTGAATGAGCGTCGCTTCACTGGTTCCTTCGCGGTGCATGATCGCACGAAGCCGCGCGGCGGCGTCCGGGTCGAGTGCGCGGCGTTCGAGCAACTGCACGAACGCAAGCGGCGGCACACCCTCATCGCTCAGCTTCACGGTGACCCCTTTGACCCGAATTCACAAGTTTATGACTCCACCGAACATAGCCGTCACCCGCGTTCGCGACGACACTTTCCTCAATCACGCCGGAAACGAGGAGTTGACATGGCAGCTGTAACTTTCGTCGCCCACGATGGTGAGAAGCACGAGGCGGCTCTGGTCGAAGGTCGATCGCTGATGCAGATTGCAACCGACAATGCTGTGCCGGGGATCGATGGAGACTGTGGAGGGGAAACGGCCTGTGGCACCTGCCATGTGATCGTCGACCCGCAGTGGTCAACAGAGGTGGGTCTGTCCGGCGCCGACGAGGAGGAGATGCTGGCGATGAACCCCGAGCGTGAACCCACTTCTCGGTTGTCGTGCCAGATGGTGGCCTCGGAAGCGTGGGATGGCCTGATCGTTCGAACACCTGAATTCCAACTGTGATATGCGAAAGGCAGGCACGACAGCATGAAAGTTTCTGAGTCGATCACCGACAAGGTCCAGTCGACCATCCCGATAGGCCTGCAGATCCAGGGCGCTCATCTGTACGACAAGACCCGACGGTGGGTGACTGGAACGAATGGCAAGAAGATCTTCGTCGAAAGTCCCATCCCACCGGTCGAGGATGTCGAGCTCGCCGACATCGACCTCAGTAACCCCTTCCTTTACAGACAAGGGCGGTGGCAGTCGTACTTCGAACGGGTGCGCAACGAGGCACCGGTTCACTACCAACCCAACAGTCCGTTCGGCCCGTTCTGGTCGGTCACGCGCCATGCCGATATCGTGGCCGTCGACAAAAATCATGCGCTGTTTTCCGCCGAGCCGTTCATCGTCATCGGCGTCCCGCCCCGGTTTCTCGATATCGAGATGTTCATCGCGATGGACCCACCACGCCACGACAGACAGAGGGCTGCCGTCCAAGGCGTGGTCGCACCGAAGAACCTCCGGGAGATGGAGGGACTCATCCGATCACGCGTGCAGGAGGTGCTGGACGACCTCCCCTTGAACGAGCCGTTCGACTGGGTTCAGAATGTCTCGATCGAGTTGACAGCTCGGATGCTCGCAACTCTTCTGGATTTCCCCTACGAACAACGCCGCAAACTCGTCTACTGGTCTGATCTGGCAACCTCGATGGAGCAAGCCAACGGTGGGCCCTCGGACAACGACGAGGTGTTTGAAGGCATGCGTGACATGGCCCGTGGCCTCAGCGCTCTCTGGCATGACAAAGCAGCCAGGAGGTCTGTAGGGGAAGAGTCCGGTTTCGATCTGATCACCATGTTGCAGAGCAACGAGGACACCAAGGATCTGATCGATCGTCCGATGGAATTTCTGGGCAACCTCGTACTGCTGATCGTCGGTGGCAACGACACGACGCGAAACTCGATGAGCGGTGGCGTTCTTGCGTTGAACCAATTCCCCGACCAGTTCGAGAAACTGAAGGCCAATCCCGATTTGATCCCCAACATGAACTCGGAAATCATCCGATGGCAAACACCATTGGCGTACATGCGCCGAATCGCCAAAGCCGACACCGTTCTGAACGGACAATTCATCCGCAAGGGCGACAAACTGGTGATGTGGTACGCCTCGGGTAACCGCGACGAACGCGTTTTCGAGAATCCTGATGATTTCATCATCGATCGCGCCAATGCGCGCAATCACATCGCGTTCGGATTCGGTGTACACCGGTGTATGGGCAATCGACTGGCCGAAATGCAGCTGCGGATTCTGTGGGAGGAGTTGCTTCCCCGCTTCGAGAACATCGAGGTCGTCGGCGACCCCGAGTACGTTCAGTCGAATTTCGTGCGGGGCATCAGCAAGATGATGGTGCGCCTGACGCCTACTTCCAGCGCATGACATCGCAACGGGCGATCATCGTCGGCGCAAGCCATGCTGGGGCACAACTGGCAGCAAGTTTGCGCCAAGAGGGTTGGACAGGCGACATCGTCCTCATCGGTAACGAGTCTGCCACTCCCTATCAACGCCCCCCGCTGTCGAAGGCATACCTGGCGGGCAAATGCGTACTCGACGACATCGCCATTCGCAGCACGGACTTCTACTCCAAGCAAGGTATTCAGCTTCTGAACGCGCAGGTGGAGGCCATCGCTCGGTCGGAAGGCAACGTCGTTCTCGACACCGGCGAGAAGCTGGCCTACGACAAGCTCGCGCTGTGCACGGGAGCCCGTCCTCGTCGGCTCACCGTTCCCGGGGCCGATCTCCACGGGGTGTACTACCTGCGCACCGCAGCGGACGTCGAGAGGATCCGTATGGCCACCAGCCCTGGTCGGCGGGTGGTGATCGTCGGAGGCGGCTACATCGGACTCGAGACAGCGGCATCGCTGCGCGTACTGGGCGTACAGGTCACAGTCCTCGAGGCAGCTGGGCGTGTGCTCGAGCGGGTCACTGCCCCCGACGTATCGACGTTCTTCGAGCGGATACATCGCGAGCAGGGAGTCGACATCAGAACGAACGCGATGGTCGAGGGCCTGTCCGGTGACCGTGAGGTTCGTGAAGTCACCTTGGCCAGCGGGGAATCGATCCCCGCAGATCTGGTCATCGTCGGTGTCGGCGTCGAGCCGAACACCGACCTCGCCGCCGATGCGGGTCTTGTCATCGACAACGGCATCGTGATCGACGATCACACTCGGACCAACGACCCCGACATCATGGCGGCGGGGGACTGCGCGAGCCACGACATGGCCCGTTACGGCCGTCGACTACGGTTGGAGTCCGTCTCGAGCGCAGGAGAGCAGGCCAAAGTCGCTGCCTCGACCGCCTGCGGGAAGTCCAGAAAAATCGAAGCGTTGCCGTGGTTCTGGTCAGATCAGTATCACTTCAAGCTGCAGATCGCCGGCCTCAACACCGGATACGACGAAGTGGTTCTCAGCGGTGACCCCACCCGCGACAGTGACTTCAGTTGCTTCTATCTCCAGGCCGGTGAGCTCATTGCCGCCGACTGCATAGGTCGCCCGCGCGAGTTCATGTACAGCAAACGGGTGATCGCCCAGCGACTCCCCGTCCAACGCGAAGACCTGATGCTCGGCGGACTCGCGCGCAACTGACCGATCCTTCGGTCGTTGTGCACACAACAGCAACCGGTTGCTCACAGAAGGAAACATCAGCGATGACCATGACAGACCGCCCGCCCGGGGCACATACGAAGCAGCCACCACACGCGTACCTGGGAGCAACTGACTTCCTCGACATCGAGCACGAATCCGTGCGGGCGTTCACCGCCGCTGCAATCGGGGATGCGAGCAGCGACCGTGACAAGGCCAGACGCCTCTTCGCCGCCGTCCGCGACCAGATCTGGTACGACCCGTACACCGTGTCGGACGATCCGGCCCACTACCGAGCGAGCTTCGTCCTCGAGACCGGGCGCGCTTACTGCGTCCCGAAAGCGGTGCTCTTGACCGCAGTGTGCCGGGCGGCGGGTATCCCGGCACTGCTCGGCTTCGCCGACGTCCGAAATCACCTGCAGACCGAGGCGTTGCGCGCGCTGATGGGCGGCACCGACCTGTTCGTCTACCACGGCTACAGTCGCCTCTACATCGAGGGCCGGTGGTTGAAGGCCACGCCGGCTTTCAATGTCGAGTTGTGCGCTCGTTTCGGCGTGCCACCAGTGGAATTCGACGGCGATCGCGATGCTCTCATGCATGCCTTCACCGCAGACGGAGCCCAGCACATGGAGTATGTCCGCGAGCGAGGAGTCTTCGACGACCTACCCTTGGACGCGATCTTGACGGTGCTTCGGCGCGCCTACGGACCGAAGATCTTCACGGGCGCTCACCCACTCGACGAGGCTTTCACCGGCACACCCGATCGCCGCACCCGGCCGTACGAAAATCCGGGGATCGAAACCCGCCGCGGGGGTCTCGATGAACACAAGCGGTGAGAACATACGCCCTGAACCCCGTATCGCGGCCGACTGCCGATCGGTCGGAGCCCTCTCCGCGACAACCGTCGGTCGTGAACACTCGGACTACCTCGGACACCCTCGAATCGGGTGAGCCGATACCTGCTGGCAGAGCTGTGCCACATGACTCTCTCGTCGGCGTGGCCGTGTCCTGGCCGACACCGGAAGTAACCCGAACAGACGAGACCCGCTCTTCCTCTGGGGTTGCGGCTGCGCGCGATCAACGACCGATCCGAACGCCTCCCCAGGGCCGAGACGCCGCGCGATACCCATATCCCTCTTCCGTGTGCGCAGCTACTACCGCGAGAGCGGGCCGAACGGCGTATCCCGATGTCGCATATCTATGCAAGGAGCGCAGCATGATGAACAACGCACCTCACACCCCCGCCAGGACCGTGGCGATCACAGGTGGAGCTCGCGGCATCGGCTATCAGACAGCGAAGGAGTTGATTCGACGAGGCCACCGGGTCGCCATCGGAGACATCGACGAGACACGTGCGAAGGAGGCCGCCGCCGAACTCGGGGTGAAGGTCGTCACCCGACTCGACGTCACCGAACCTGACTCGTTCACAACGTTTCTGGACCTGGTCGAACGTGAACTCGGACCCCTCGACATCCTGATCAACAACGCGGGCATCATGCCTACCGGCCACGCCCACGAAGAGGACGATGCAGTAACCCGGCGGCAAGTCGAGATCAACGTCCTGGGGGTCATCTTCGGGACCAAACTGGCTCTTCAGCGAATGCTGCCGCGCCGCACCGGACACATCATCAACACTGCGTCATTGGCCGGCGAGCTCGCGGTACCTGGTTTGGCGACCTACTGCGCTACCAAGTTCGCAGTCATCGGATTCACAGAGGCCGCACGACTGGAGTACCGCAAGTCAGGGGTTCGACTGTCCACAGTCCGCCCGACGTTCACCAACACCGAACTCGTCGCCGGAACCGCCGGCGCAAAGGGATTACGCAACGCCGAGCCGGAGGAGATCGCCCGCGCGACAGCAGATCTGATCGAGTATCCACGCCCCTTCGTCCGCGTCACCCGTCTCGCAGGCGCAATGGTCGCGGCGGTGAAATTCGTCCCCCGGCGGTTGGCGACCGGACTGGGTGCGGCCCTGAACACAGATTCGGTGTTCCTCGCGGACGTGGACATGGCTGCTCGCCGAACGTATCTCGACAGAATCCAGAACAGCTGAGCGTGCCGACACGCGCGCTCGACCAGCCACCCGAAAGGCAGCCACAGTGACCCACACGACTCTGATCGAGAACTATCCCCACCGGATGGGAGGGCACTGCGGGTCAGGTGCAATGCGAGACCTTCTCCATTGGCACGGTCTGGGATGGGACGGACCACCCGACGAGGGGTTGGTGTTCGCACTGGGTGGTGATCTCGGTTTGTCCTACCTGCGATCGGCCGACCTGGTCCCACCGATATACCTGGTCGGCCGCGGTGCCGACTTCGAGATCGACTTGCCGCGCAGGCTCGGCGGACAAGTCGAGGTTCTCACGACCGACGATCCCGCTGAGGGATGGTCATGGGTTCGCGACGACATCGATGCGGGACGACCCAGCCTGGTCTGGGCCGATATCGCTGAACTGCCCTACCTACGGGTGAAACTGCAGATGAGTCGCCACGACATCGTGGTGATCGGCTACGACGAGATCGGGGGGACTGCCTCGGTCGTCGACAACGATCGGGCCGACGTGCAGGAGATCCCGCTCGACGCGCTGGCTCGGGCGCGATCCTCCACCTCGTTCCCACAACCGACACGTCACTGCACGTACCGAATCACATGGCCACAGACACTGCCGCCCGTGTCGACTGCCGCGGCCGCGGCCTTTGCCCGATCCGCCGCCAGCATGCGCGTCCCATCGACACCGGGAATAGCCGACCACGTACCAGCGGCCGGTGCCGAAGGATTGGCCGCGGTCGACCAGCTGGCAACCGACGTCAAGAGCTGGGTCGACCTTCCGCCCAATGACCTCGAGACGCTGCTGTTCAGTCTCGGTATCTTCATCGAAAAGGCCGGAACCGGAGGCGGGCTCTTTCGTCGGCTTCTCGCCGACGGCTGTACCGAGATTGCACGTCTGACCGGTGATCCCGCTACCGCAGACCTCGCGGTGGCCGCCGATCACTGCGCCCAGGCCTGGACCGAAACTGCCCGCGCCGGAATGGAACGCGGTCTCGGTGTGCGAACACGCGCAGCTGCGGTGGCCGTGTCGGCTGCCAGACTGCCTGCACTCGAGCTGATCCTGGTGGAGTCCCTGGAGTCTGCTTCACGCTCGCTGTCCGCCATCACGCGATGAGGCGCACCGTCGTTCGATGGCGCGCGGTAAACGGCGCATCGCACTGTGCTGCAGCCGCTGGTGTTGGATCGCCGCAGGCGTGCGGAGGCACCGAACGACCGAAGTTGCCGTACGGAACAGTCGAACGCCTCTCGGTGGACGCTGCATCGATGCCGTGTCGTTGCTCGGCAACAGACCCTGATCCCTGCCCCACGCCGACAACAATTCAGCCGCCGACGGAAGCCCTCGATGTAGCTCGGACCCGGAGAATGCCGTAGACACCGGCGGATCGGTGATAGATCTCAGCGATCGTGTCCCCGACGACCAGCCTGCGGATTTCCCGGTCGGAGGGTTTCCGGCCGTGGTTGTATGTCTGCGCCCGCTGCGCACTCCGCGACGACCTCCATGCAATCTTGGAATTCGATAACGAGGACATCGCGCTGGACGCCCTCCTTCAAGCGTTGGGCGCAACAAATCGACCTCAGAGCACGGTCATCTTGATGCGAGGCGCGCAGGCCTCGCCTGCGGCCGCGGAGCGGCAGAGATTGGGGTCGTCGAAGCATTCGGCCGAGGCAGGTCGGGTGTGAGATAGTTGCATTCGCGAGATGCCCTTCGTGGTGGCTGGAATGTTCCCTAGACAAGAACTATTCTCACACCATCACAGGGCATTTCGTGTTTACGCCCCAGCCAAGGGCAACCTCACCCTGGCAGGGGTCAGGTCACTCTGGTCCCATGCTCATGGCAGACGACATTCGTCGCTCGGATACCGAACCCCGAACGATGTCCACTACAGTTACGGGCAGTCCGCAAACGCGGCCTCAGAATAGTCATCTCCAGGTCCGAAATCCTCGCGGCAAATCACTTCTCTCTTTAAGCTATGTCGGCTTGGTCGATCCTTTAGTGCAGTTGACTTCTGACATAGTGCAGTTTGTCTTTTGAAACTGACAGCGGTGCAGGCCGAGCGCGCGAAGACGCGACAGACTCGGCACAGTTTTTTTCAGACAGAGAGGTCCGACCATGAAGAGAATTCCGGACGAGGTCAGCGGGTCGGCCGGCCCCGCTATCGAGAACTGGGTGCGCTCGTTCTGGGGCACGACTTCCGAGTCGCCTGATTTACCGCCCCACCACCCCGACTGTCTTGGTTGTGGGCCGCAGAACCCGCACGGCCACGCCCTGTCGGTCCAGCGTGACGAGAACGGCGTGGTGGCTCACCATGTGTTCGATCAACGTCATGTCGGGGCACCCGGGATAGCACACGGCGGCGCGGTGGCGACCGTTCTCGACGATCTGTTCGGCTTCCTGCTCTACACAGTGGGTGAGCTCGCCGTGACGCGGCGTCTCGAGCTCGACTATCTAGCGCCGGTTCTGCTCGGCACTCCCTACGTGTTGCGTGCTGCCGTTCGGTCTCGTGATGGGCGCAAACTGGATCTCACGGCCACGATGGACGATGCGCAGGGCCGCTCGGTCGCCACCGCTACTGCCCTGTTCGTGGTGGTCGAGGTCGAACACTTCATGCAGTCCCAAGCCCGAGCTCAACTCCGGGCCACAGACACGAATCACACCGAAGAATAGACACCCTGGCCGACCTCATCGACGTCCATCACCCGCGGTGGCTGTCGTTCGGCTGCGTCTACCTGGCGCAACGACGGCGAGCACGAGTGCCCCAGCGGCGGTCAGGGCCGCCAACGCCAGTGTCGCCTGACCACTTCCATGTACGAATGCGGCTTTGGCGAACTCGGCCAGCGGCTGGCCAGCTGGTCCTGCGCGGTCGGCGACCTGCAATGCGGCGGCCAGAGAATCGGCCACCGGACCACGGGCTGGCTCGGGTAGCTGGGGCAGAGCCGGCTGGATGTGCTGAACGTAACCGGCCGCGAGCACGCTACCGGCTACCGCAATCCCAATCGCGGCACCGATTTCGCGAGCCGCGTCGTTGACCGCGGCAGCCACCCCGTGCTTGGCCTCTGGAGTGTCCGAGACGATGGCGAAAGTCGCAGGAGCGGTACACAACCCCAAACCCGCGCTCATGATGAGCAGGGGCCACAGCAGGTCAGGGTAAGTCGCAGCGACGGTCAGTCTGCTCACCATCACCAGTCCCGCCGCGATGGTGAGCAGACCTACAGTGGTCATCACCCGCAGCCCAACAATGTTCGACAGCCAGGGTGCAATCACCGAGATCACGATGAGCGGCACGACCATAGGGGTCAACGCCAACGCGGCGGTGAGCGGTCCATAACCGAGAATCAACTGCAGATACTGCACCAACAGCAAGAACACCCCGAAGGTCACCAGAAATTGGATACAGACAGACAGCGCGCCGGCACCGAAACCACGGCGGGCGAACAACCGGACATCGAGTAGCGGTGCCGAGGAACGTAGTTCTACGACGACGAACACCACAACTGCGAACAAGCCCACCGCAGTGCTGATGGCGACGAGCGAATCCGACCAGCCACGGGCCGGAACCTCGATCACAGCGAAGACGATCGCCCCGACTGCCACAACTACGGTCACAGCGCCCACCCAATCGACCGGTGGATGCTCCTGCTGGCGGGACTCCGCGATACTGCATGCCAACCCGGCCAGAACCGCTCCGGCGACGGTCAACCCGACGAACACCGAGGTCCACGACCACTGCTCGAGCAGCACTCCAGCCCCGAGGATGCCCAGGACCGCCCCGGATCCAGCAACCCCGGCCCACACCCCTACAGCGCGACCGCGATGCGCCGGTGGAAATCCCGCGGTCAGTATCGACAGCGTCGAGGGCATGACCAGCGCCGCACCCGCCCCAGCCAACGCGCGAGCAGCGATCAGCCACGCCGGGTCAGCAAGAAACAAGGGCAATGCCGACGCGAAAGCGAACAACGCCAACCCCGCCACGAGCACCCCCCGGCGACCGTAACGATCACCGATCGCACCGGCAGGCAGAACGAAGCACGCCAATACCAACGTATAACCGTCGACTATCCAGGTAAGTTGAGCTTGCGTCGCCCCTGTCGCGACCGCGATCTGTGGCAACGCTGAATACAATGCCGCCATTGCGGCCACCACCAACGCGACCGCCATGCACGACACAATCAACATCCACCACTGGGCGCCGCTCCATCGAGCGACGCCGGCAGAGTCGGATCCACGTTCGTTCATGGCCAGCCTCCCAGTTCGAGACCGGTCGTCTCGGTACGAGACTATTAGTATCATAACTCTGTGGGTGTGACAGAATGGTCATGCGAGGAGATATTTTGTCAGTCAAATGGAGCGGAGCCCGTTCATGGTCGACCCTCTCGTTGCAGCCGAGGGCCCGGCCGATCCCCGGCTGGCGCGCTCACGTAACCGGTTACTCGAAGCTGCCGGTCAGCTGCTGTCCACCGGCGGTGTCGAGGCGGTCACCGTGGAGGCGGTCACCCGCATGTCGAAGGTTGCGCGTGCCACGCTGTACCGACACTTCGGAAGTACCACCGACCTGCTCGCGGCAACCTTCGAGCGACTACTACCCCCAGTCGACACCGATATCGATACCGGTCCGCTACGCGAACGTCTGATTTCGTTGCTCACCACCCAAGCCGACCTCATCGACCAAGCTCCGGTGCAGATGACCACGCTGGCGTGGCTGGCAATGGGACCCGTCAACAGCGGCGACGCCAGTCGGCGCGATCTCGATCCTGGCGCGGTGGTCTCACTTCGGGCACGTGTCATAGAGCAATACCGCAAGTCCCTGGATCAGATCCTGACGGCCCCTGACGCCCGCGATGTGCTCGGCGAGCTCGACACCACCTTCGCCCTCATTCAGCTCCTCGGACCGATAGTGTTCGCTCGCCTTACAGGACTGCGTCACATCCACACCGACGACTGCATCCGCATCGTCGACAACTTTCTCGCCGCCCATGCCACAAGTGTCGGATCGAGCACTTCGCGCGACAATAGTCGTACGTGGCCGGCCACGACGCCAGACCCGCAGTTCAACGAAGGCCAGTAAGGCTTGACGGAAAACCACACCATCACTGCGCTAACCAGTCAGGGATCGCGGCGCTCATCGGATGCAACCTAACGTGGGCATAAGAACTCAGAGTTGCAGGAGACTTCTGAAATCGTGCAGCCGACTTCTGAAACTGACACTCTCATCGCTTGATTCGGCGAGTCTTGTCTCATGACTCGTGTCGGCGATCTATGTAAAGCGGGCGGCGTTCGCGTTACGCTGAGGCATGGCCACGATCGGTTACGCCCGCGTCTCGACCCGAGACCAGAATCCGGACGGCCAGACCGATGCACTCGAAGCGGCAGGCTGCGACAAGATCTTCGTCGAACACGCATCCGGCACCCTGGCGAAAAGGCCGGCGCTGACGGAGGCCCTTGGGTATCTACGCGAGGGCGACTCGCTCGTGGTGACAAAGCTTGACCGGCTCGGCCGATCGGTCCGAAACCTCAAACAAGTCGCGGACGAGCTCCAGCAGCGTGGGGTCGGGTTGAAGGCCCTGTCGCAGGGCATCGACACCACCACTCCGGGTGGCCGTTTGTTCTTCCACATGCTCGCGGCGATCGCGGAGTTCGAGCACGATCTCATCGTGGAACGCACTCACGACGGCCTTGCGGCCGCCCGTGCCCGCGGGCGCAAGGGTGGCCCGAAGTTCAAGATGACGCCGACGAAGATCCGGCAGGCCCGGGCGATGTATGACGAAGGAGGCCACACCGTGCAGGAGATTGCCGACACGTTCGGGGTGTCCCGGCCCACTATCTATCGGCACTTGGCCGAGCACGTCGAGCGGGCCTGACGAGGGATCATGGCGCACCTCAGCGACCGGCAGAAGGCCGAGCTTGTGCGCCAACACCAGGACGGTGTGCCGTGGACGCGTCTTGCGGAGCAATCCGGCGTTGCGGTGCGGACCTTGCAACGGTGGGCAGCTCGGATGGAGACGGGACGGCTCGCGAGAGCAACTCGCAGCGATAAGGGATCGACTCGCACTGCCGCCGAACTTGTCACCGCAATCGAGGCACTTGCTGTGCGCCGGCCCGCGCCGACGATCGCGTATATCCACCGTCGCATCGGTGACATCGCCCGGGACCGCGGATTGCCGACCCCGGGATACACCACGGTCCGCGAGATCGTGCACGCGCTCGACCCGGGCCTGACGGCCCTCGCGGACGGCGGGGACGCGGCGTACCGCGACAAGTTCGAGCTGGTCTACCGCCGCACGACCTCCGCGCCGAATGAGCAGTGGCAGATGGACCACACCCTGCTCGACGTGATGATCCTCAACGACCGGCAGCAACCCGTCCGACCCTGGCTCACAATCGTGCTCGACGACTACTCGCGAGCGATCGCCGGCTACGCGCTCGGCGTCTCAGCACCCACGGCCGAGCATTCCGCACTGGCGATCCATCAAGCGGTCGCTCGGAAACGAAACCCGAAGTGGGTGGTATCCGGGCTCCCGGACGTCCTCTACAGCGATCACGGGTCCGATTTCACCTCGACCAGGATCGAACACGTCTGCCTCGACCTACACGTGCGCCTGATTCACTCCCGGGTCGGCGTTCCGCAGGGGCGCGGCAAGATCGAACGGTTCTACCGCACCATCACGACCGAGCTGCTGCCGCACCTGCCCGGCTTCATCCCGCACGGCACCGGCGGTGCACCCGTCAGCGACCCCACGCTGACCTTGCATCAACTCGATGACGTGCTCGAGCGATTCATCGTCAACGAGTACAACGAACGACCACATTCAGCGACCGGCGCAGCCCCGCATAATCGCTGGCGCAGCGACAGCTTCATCCCTCGAATGCCCGCCCACCCGGAAGACATCGATTCGCTCCTGCTGACTGCCGCGGCAACGCGACGTGTGCAACGCGACGGCATCCGCTTCGCATCGACCCGATACATCTCACCGGTCCTCGCCGCATACGTCGGCGAAGACGTCACGGTGCGGTACGACCCCCGCGACCTGGGCGAAGTGCGAGTGTTCCACGACAACACGTTCTTGTGTCGCGCGATCGCCCCCGAACGCTCCTCCGAGACCGTGTCCTTCACCGACCTGCAGGCGGCGCGCAACACGCAACGCCGCGCCCTGAAACAGCAGCTCCGCGAGCTCACCACTCACGCTCGCTCACTACCTGAAGACACCCGCCACCGCCCCGAGATACCGCCGGTACCGGAGAGCGCACCCGACCGCGCAACGCCGCCCCCGGCCCGACACGGATTGAGGACCTATGCCAATGGCTGAGCCAGACGACGGCAAACCTCGCTCCGTGCTCTTCGAACCAGGCGACGACGGGCGCCGGTTCCTCAGCGGGTACTTCGACGAATTCAAGGAGGCAGCGCCACCGCACGCAGACACGCGGGCGGCGTTCGTGACCACGCGGGAGCATCGCCGGTTCCAGGAGTTCGCAGACACCGTCCGCTCCCACCGTTACATCGGGCTTTGCTACGGGCCACCCGGGATCGGCAAGACGCTCTCTGCTCGCCACTACGCTGGCACCGACGAGTGGGAGCAGTGGCACCCGCTCTCGCGCAGCACCGGTGCCCTGCCGCCCGTGCCCGAAGCGGTTCAACGAAGCAGAACCGCGTTTTTCACCCCTACCGTCGCCGCGACCATCAAGCAGATCGATCAAGGCCTGCCCCGGGCCTGCCAGCACATCTCCTGGGCCATCGACTACGCTCAGCACGGCCACGTCGACCCCTACGTTCACGCCGAATCCCAGCACAGCGGGAACACCGAGCTGCTCATCATCGACGAAGCCGACCGGCTCAAGACCGCAGGCCTCGAACAAGTCCGCGACTTCTATGACCGCCACCGAATGGGCGTCATCCTCATCGGCATGCCCGGCATCGAGAAACGCCTCGCCCGCTACCCCCAGCTCTACAGCCGCATCGGCTTCGCCCACGAATACCGGCCCCTCCGCAGCGACGAACTCACGGCCGTCGTCGCGCAGCGCCTCCCGGACCCCGACCCTGACGACGCAGGTCTCGCGCACACGGCAGCTCTAGCCGCGATCGTCCGCGCGACCAACGGGAACTTTCGCCTCGCCGACCGGCTCGTCACCCAGGTGAATCGCATCCTTGACATCAACAAGCGCACCCACCTCACCCCGGAGGCCGTTGACGCCGCCCAGGGGGCTCTCCTCATCGGGCGCTAAGCGCAGCTGAGACCATGACGTCCGGGCCCTTACATAGACAGAGGCCACCCCGTCCGATTCGATTGGCTGAGTTCACGGAGTGGAAGACTGAGTGCAGCTCGGCATCGAGGGGAAGCCTCCTCGCAACCCACCACAAGAAAGAAGCGTGCATGATCTCGTTGTCCGCCGCCGTCGGCATCGCTCTCATCGAGCTCGGCCTCGCTCTCACCCCCGGGCCGAACATGATGTACCTGGTCTCTCGCAGCATCAGCCAGGGATGGCGTGCCGGAATGATGTCGACGTCCGGCACGGCCGTTGGCTTCGTGGTGTACATGGTGATGGCCAACCTGGGATTGGCGGCAGTGTTCCTCGTCGTGCCGTGGCTGTTCATCGCACTGAAGGTCGCGGGGGCCGTCTACCTTCTCTGGCTCGCCTACAAGACACTTCGCCCGGGCGGGAAGTCGCTGTTCGAGACCAACGATCTTCCGCGTGACTCGTTCGGCAAGCTCTTCCGCATGGGCCTACTGACGAACCTCCTCAATCCGAAGGTCGCGATCCTCTACCTGGCGCTCATCCCGCAGTTCATCGACCCCACCGCAGGCAGCATCGTGGCCCAAGGATTCCAGCTCGGCGCGATCCAGATCCTCGTCGGCGTTGCCGTGAACGGCGCGATCATCATCGCCGCCGGATCAGTCGCCACGTTTCTACAACGCAAGCCGGCCTGGATGCGGTGGCAGAAGTGGGTCACGGGCACACTCCTGGGCGCAATCGGCGTGAAGCTTGCGATTGATGCCCCGGCGCCCGCTGTGGCCCCATAGCGGCCGCCACTTCGCCTGTCGGATGGCGTCTAAGAGCGTCCAGTTCCTGCCGGAACATCCACGTTCGCGCTCTCATCCCGGGACATTTAGCACCGCGAAAAGAACGTCACCTACAACTGCTATCTACAAACTGGGGATATACATGCTTCACAGAAGCGTCGAATACCGATCGGTTTTCGACCAAACTGGGCTCGTGCCTACGCACATGTCCAGTAACCGTTCGAACGCTGCTGGATCCAAACCTCCCAAACAGTCCGTTGCCTGGCCCTCTACCCTTTCACTATGCACCTCCCAGCACCTAGCTTCGCTTGTCCATCCGGAAAGACGAACCGCCTACAAGTACCGACAGTGCTCCCACAGCCCGAAAAGATCAATCCATCTATCCAGTCTCGAACCGATAGATTCCTGAATGACAGCGAGAAGCTACTGTTACCTGATCTCACAGCACTATCCAGCTCCACAGCCCTTTCCCTAAATGTAGGGATCCCTTTGAATACGCCGCTGCTTCAGAAACCCGACCTGGATCAATACGCATTCCTACTCGCAGAAAGAGTAAAGCAAATTTCCGGGAATCAGCTTGCAAGCGTATGGTGCACAAAAAGGAATTCAAAAATATCCACGATTTCAATTGACTCAGCCATCCCTGCGCAATCATCCAACATCGGCCAAACGGCAACACTGATAACTCGCAGGTCGTATACAAAAGAACAATTCAAAAACGAAATCCCGGACGCAATCTCCGGACTGAAACCCATTCAAGATGGGCCTGTCGCGTTGCATATATCTTACGTGACCGGGTTGCCGCGCACTTGGGCAAATCTATGGAAACCAACCATCGATGGGTTGGGCGGATTACTCGGTACACGTAACTCGTCAGAACCGCGGAAGGTAGACGCTGGTCGCATAGTGCAACTTGCCCTACATCACCGATCTGATGGACCGGAGCTGGGACATAGTGTACAAATCACTGTAACGGCGTCTTCGATCATGCCAATCACCCTTTGATGCCATCCCCTCAAATAGCGGCCTCAAATTGCGCGAATTTATCAAAGAATAAGAAACATACAAAAACCAACATTCTTAAAAAATCGAAACCTTATTCTTTCATGGGCCGCACTCTGCGCTTTCGATTGGAGGTACATCCGGGTGGGACCAGAATATCCAGAATCCGTTTCCAGTAACCACAGGGCAGCCCTCTGCGTGGCGCAGACGCTCAGCCATCTCAATGACAATACCCATCGACCTGTCAGAAAGTCCGTCCGCTTGAGCGAGGAGTCTCCGTAAAGGTACTTGGTCGAGACGTTCGATCACTTCCGACGCCGTCGGAAAATCAGGATTAACGGCGGGAAGATAGAAATAGTCTTTGTCGACACCAAAGAAGTCGGCGAGTATCGCCACGATCTCCGGAGACGGATTCGAACGCTTCCCTCGCCGCAACTGCGAAATATACGGATGCGAAATTTGGTGACCTCGGGCATTGAGCGCGTCCGCCAGCTGCACTTGCGTAATCGGGCAGCCGATCCGCGCCGAGTGGTCGAACAACGCATTCAACTGATCACTAAACATTTGGTCCTCACAGCGAAAATTAAGGGACCCGTCTCGGAAAGTAGGGACAACATGGGATCATAGTGGCTCTTCCCAGATGAGGGTGTAGGTCGGCCGGGCGCGTCGGTCCGCAGGTAGACGTCGAGGTCTCCCGACGATGGAGGTTCCTACGCCATCCATCCGAAAGACCTCGACGTGACCGACGCTACCCCGCCGGCCGGCTTCGGCCGCCCTGACCTGACCGCCTTCGCGTCTCATCCCAATCGACCCTGATCGAGTCTGCTGACCCCCTCGACGAGAACGCAGCGACATCACAGCCACCCAACCCCGACCGTCCGGGAAGCCGGGACACGTCACATGGCCTGTGCTGCGGGCGTGTCGAGTGGGTCGTCCAGGGGCGACGCAGGAGCGTCGACGCGACGTGCTGAGAGGTGGTTCCAACCGAGCACTAGGACACCGGCTACAGGCATGGCGATAGGTCAGGAACGGCGTCGCTCCCTACGCAGGAGGGAGCGCAGAGTCTCGGCGTTCGCGTAGCCGACCCGTAGCGCGATCTCGGCGGAGGTGAGGTCCGTGGTTGCTGAGAGGTGCCGAGCTCGTTCGATGCGAAGCCGTTGGACGAAGCCGAGCGGAGTGAGGTTGAGCGCCGCACGGACTCGTCGTTCGAGGGTGCGCCGGCTGGTGCCGAGCGACTGCGCGACGAAGGCGACGTTGAACGGTTCGTCCAGGCGGGCGCGCACGAAGCGTTCGAACTCGACGACGATCGGGTCCTCGTGCCGGAGATGTTCGTAGGCGACGAAGGCCGCCTGCGACGGACGCTCGTCGATGATGAGGAGCTTGGCGACATGTTGGGCCAGATCGGGGCTGATCGATCGCACGAGTGAGAGCGCGAGGTCGATGTGGGCGAACGCGGCGCCGGCGGTGACGAGGTTCCCGTCGACCACGACCATGGTGTCGAGATCGAGGGCGACGGTCGGATAGCGCTTCAGGAACTCCGGCCCCAGGAACCAGCTGGTCGTCGCCCGCCGATGATGCATCCGTCCGGTCTCGGCGACGGCGAACACGCCGGTGCACGCCGCGGCGATCCGGGTGGTCGCGTCGTCGAGGCGCCCGAGCGAGGCGATGACCGAACGAGCATCTCGGCTCTGGAGGGCGTCGTTGGTAGCGGCGGCCGTGAGGGTTCCAAGCGCAGGGACGACGACCACGTCGAACTCTGCGGACTCCGACAGCGGGTGGTCCACCGACAGGGTCATCGATGCCGTCGTGGTCACTCTCCGTTTCGGTCCGAGGATGGCGAGTTCGATCGGGTCGATCCGCGGGTCGACATCGCCGCGGGCTCCGTCGGCCACCCGCACGATGTCGATGATCGACGCGACAGCCGAACCGAAGCAGCCGTCGATCGCGATCAGTCCGATACGCATGGCGCGAACAATAGCAATACTGCCGTATACGCCACTTCTCACATGCCCTTGCTCGTCATACGCTTAACTCGCTTCACCAAGAAACCTCGACACCTAGGAGAACCCCTCATGTCCACACCCGCATCACTTCCGTATGCCTTCGTCGCCAAGATCGTCGCGGCCGATGGACAGCACGACGCGCTCGCCGATCTGCTCGCCGGCGCTGTCGCGCTCGCCAACGAAGAAGTAGGAACGATTGTCTGGTTCGCGGTCAGGACCCACGCCGACACCTTCTGGATCTTCGATGCATTCCCCGACGAGGCCGCTCGCGACGCCCACGCCAACGGCGCCATCGTCGCAGCCCTGATGGCCAACCAGCACCTCCTCGGCGCAGCACCCGAGATCCTGGCGGCCGACGTCCTCGCGTCCAAGCTCCCGTAGTCCGCCAACGCACGAGACGATCGCGCCCCGCCGAGCCGTCGCCAGGTCGCGACGCAACGCCACGCTGCGTTGCCGAGCGGTGCGAGGCCTATCGGCACACGGACAGGATGCCGGCCGCGAGCGCTCAGCCGGCGAGGGTTCCGTCGCAGAGGAGAGCGACGTCGGTGTCGGGCAGAGCCGTGAGGCCAGCGCATCGCGCGACCACCAGAACCGAACCGCCCCTGCCCTGCGTTTCCGCAGGTCAGGGGCTGTTCGCCGGAGCCGCCTGTCGGAATCGAACCGACGACCTAATCACATCGGCTTTGCGTCTATCGCTTGATGCGCCCACTGGGCGAACGAGCCACTGACCTGCGCAAACGCCGAGCGTGGGGGACGCCGCCATCCGGTGGTGACCGACGTCGACCGACCAGTACCGACCGTTTCACCGGAGCTTGCGGCGGCGTCGAAGCCGAGCAAGCTCCATTCCTTTAGCTCACCGCGCCCTCCTCCTCGCCGGTCCCGTCGTCGTCGAAGACGTTTCAGGGGTCTTCTCAGATGACGGTGTAAGTCGGCCGGGCGCGTCGGTCCGCAGATAGACGTCGAGGTCTCCCGACGACGGAGGTTCCTACGCCATCCATCCGAAAGACCTCGACGTGTCCGACGCTACCCCGCCGGCCGGCTTCGGCCGCCCTGACCTGACCGCCTTCGCTCGACTCGACGGCCTCGGTCTGAGCGTGACCGGACAACGACTTGAACCGGATCGTGCGGTCCTCGCGTGCCGCGTGGTGGAACCAGATCAGTGGTGCCGACGGTGCGGCAGCGAAGGCGCTGCTCGTGACACCGTGATCCGGCGGTTGGCCCACGAGCCGCTGGGCTGGCGACCGACCGTGCTGGAAGTTGTAGTGCGCCGCTACCGCTGTGCCGACTGCGGACACGTGTGGCGCCAAGACACCAGCGCCGCGGCGGAGCCACGCGCGAAGCTCTCGCGCACCGGGCTGCGGTGGGCGCTGGAAGGGATCGTGGTCGCACACCTCACCGTCGCCCGTGTCGCCGAGGGACTCGGGCTCGCGTGGGACACCGCCAACAACGCGGTCCTGGCTGAAGGCAAGCGGCTGCTGATCAACGACCCCACGCGGTTCGAGGGCGTGAAGGTCATTGGCGTCGATGAGCACGTCTGGCGCCACACCAGGCGTGGCGACAAGTACGTCACCGTGATCATCGACCTCACCCCGGTCCGCGATGGCGCCGGCCCAGCAAGGCTGCTGGACATGGTCGAGGGCCGGTCGAAGGCGGCGTTCAAGACCTGGCTCGCCGACCGCGACGACGCCTTCCGTGACGCGGTCGAGGTGGTCGCGATGGACGGCTTCACCGGGTTCAAGACCGCCGCTGCAGAGGAGATCCCGGACGCGGTCACGGTGATGGATCCCTTCCACGTCGTGCGCCTGGCCGGTGACGCCCTCGACAGGTGCCGGCGCCGGGTCCAACTCGCGATCCACGGGCACCGTGGGTTCAGGGACGACCCGCTCTACAAGTCGCGGCGCACGCTGCACACCGGCGCGGACCTGCTCACCGACAAGCAGAGCGACAGGCTACGCGCGCTGTTCGTTGATGACGCTCACGTCGAGGTCGAGGCGACCTGGGGTGTCTACCAGCGCATGATCGCCGCCTATCGCCACGAGGACCGGCAACGTGGCCGCGAGCTCATGGAGAAGCTGATCACCGACCTCAGCGCCGGCGTCCCCAAGGTGCTCACCGAGCTCACCACCCTGGGCCGGACCCTGAAGAAGCGAGCCGCTGACGTGCTCGCCTACTTCGAACGACCCGGCACCAGCAACGGGCCGACCGAGGCGCTCAACGGACGGCTCGAACACCTGCGCAGCTCCGCACTCGGGTTCCGCAACCTGACCAACTACATCGCCCGAAGCCTGCTCGAGACCGGCGGCTTCAGACCCCAACTCCTACACCCCCGATTGGGATGAGCCCCCAAACCGGCAGAAATGATCTGAGGCGTTCATGCGAAGACGCCGTCGGCTGATGTCGTGGACGAACGAACCACGTGCGTGGATCAACGGCAACCATCGCTCTACAGAACGTCGATGCCGGTCAGAACGAGCACCTTCTCCTCAGTGAGATCTTCCATTGCCGAAAGGACTCCCTCTTTGCCTGTCCCAGAGTCCTTCACGCCCCCGTACGGCATCTGATCGGCGCGGTAGCTCGGGACATCACCGACGATGACTCCACCGACGTTCAGAACACGTGAGGCGCGAAAAGCGGTCTGCAGGTTTGAGGTGAAAACCCCTGCCTGCAAACCGAACCGAGACTCATTGACCTTCTCGAACGCATCCTCGTCCGAGGAGACCTTGCAGAGCGCCACGACAGGTCCGAAGACTTCGTCGTCGAGTACCCGCGCGCCGCGGGGCGCGTCCTCGATCACGGTGGGCTCGACAACGGCCCCCACTCGTCCGCCACCGGCGAGAACGGTCGCACCGCCTGCCACCGCCTCGTCGATCCACTGCTCCACACGCACGGCAGCACGCTCGTCGATCAGTGGACCGACATCGGTAGCGTCGTCGTCGGGTGCACCGGTGGACAACATGCCGATCCAGGACAGTATCCGTTGCCGCATGCTCTCGTAGTGCTTGTCGTGCAAGAATACTCGCTGCACCGCGATGCAGGACTGACCAGCTTGGTACATCGAGAACCGCGCAATTCGTTCGGCCGCGAAGTCCTGTCCGGCTTCATCGGACCAGTCTTCACACACCACGACGGCGGCGTTTCCTCCCAATTCGAGCGTGACGTGTTTTCGCGGCACCCGATCGCGGATGGCCCACCCCACAGGAACCGAACCGGTGAATGAGACCACCGGCAGACGCGGATCCTGGACCATCTCCGAAGCCTTTTCGTTCGAGACCGTCAACACGGACCACGCGCCTTCTGGCAGTGACGTTTCCGCCAGCAGCTCACCGAGCACCAGACTCGACAGCGGTGTCGCTGGCGCAGGCTTGACGATGATCGGCGCACCGACGGCGAGCGCCGGCGCAACTTTGTGGGCGACCAAGTTGAGCGGAAAGTTGAACGGGGCGATCCCGAGGATGGGGCCGCGCGGGACCCGGTGAACCAGAGCCAAACGACCGTCCGAGCCTGCATCGGTATCGAGTCGTTGCATGTGTCCACTCCAGCGCCTGGCCTCCTCGGCTGCCCACCGGAAGGTGGTAGCGGCGCGGGTAACCTCGACACGCGCCCACTTGATTGGCTTGCCGGATTCGGCTGAGATGAGCTGGGCAATCTCCTCGTGGCGGTCGTTCAGACGCGTTGATATGTGTATAAGAGCGTCTGCGCGGATATGCACGGGTGTACTCGCGAATTCGGTGGCCACCGCCGAGGCAGCTGCGATCGCGGACTCGATGTGCACCGGATCCGCCTCGGACACAGTTGCGACAATCCGACCGTCGAATGAATTGCGGATCTCGATACGGCTATCGGTCGTCGTCGCCTCGCCGGCGATCAGGAATGGAAAGTGTTTAATGCTCATCGGTATTCCTCTTCGAAGTGTACAAACAACTGCTCGCCGACCCCCTTGTTGCGGTGGCCGGCGAGCGCGTTGATGTACTGGACAGGTCAGACGGATGCAGCGGTGGCTGCGTTCTTCTGGAGAATCTCGAGCGCTTGGATGAGGTAGGTGCGGAAGACTGCGTGGTTCTCGCTCATCGGGAAGTGACCGATGTCTTTCATCTCGATGAACTGCGCGTTCTTGATTTGCGCGGCCGTTCGGGCGCTGTCTTCCGGCGTGGTCAGGTAGTCGTAGTCGCCGGTCAACATCACGACGGGGCAGCGATCGCCGTCGATCTGATCGAGCTTGTCGCGCAGATCGTGATCGACCGAGTAGAAGTGCAGGTCGCCCTTGAACGCTTCGGATCCCTGGGTGTAATAGAACCAGGTCTTCCAGCGATCTGCCTCCGGTGACTGGGGAGCCATGAGATCCCACGTGCCGCTGGCGCACACCTGCGCTGCGTTCGCGTGCGGGTGCTGCCACCAGTCGAGGTAGAAGCCAGGCGAGTAGTCGGCACCTTCGACAGGGATGACGCCGGCGAAGCGATCCGGATTGCGCAGCGCAAGCTGCAGGGCGATGTTGCCGCCGAACGAGGATCCCATGAAGATCGGATTCTCGAGTTCGAGCGCATCAACGAGTGCAACGATGAAATTGGCGTAGTGGTCAGCCGAGAGTTTGTATTCCTCGGTCCACCACTCGGTGTTCTCCGGCGGATCGGACTTTCCATGTCGAGGTAGGTCGTAGGCGATGACGCGATAATTCGCGGTGATCTCTTCGTCTTCCAGCAGCCCGCGCCACTGATGGTTGTGAGCCCCGGCGGTGTGCTGGCACACCAAGGGCTGACCGGTGCCGTTCTCCAGGTAGAAGACCTTGTACAGCAGGCCGTCGACGTCGACGTCGACGTAGTGTCCCGTCACCGGGGAAATCTTGCTCATCTCGAGGGTTCCTTCGTTGGGGGGAGATTTTGAACTGGTTTGGGTGGCGCTGGTGAATCAGACCGGCACACCGACAGTGCGGAGCAGTTCGATCTGGCGTGTCACGCACCGCAAGTTCTGCATGAGAACCAGCACGTCGCCTTCGAGCTTCATGTCCCGTTGGAATGAGGCAGCCCAGATCCCGTGGTACATCGGCGCGGGTACGGGCACGCCGAACCCCTGCCAGGTCTTGGCACTGGCCCGGATGGCGAACTGGTACGGGCGGTCGAGGGGGCCGGGATCGACCGTGATGGCGTGTACTTTGCCGGTCGTCATCTCGACGACGAAGGTATGTGTGCCCATGTCCAAGAGGTACGAACAAGTGAAGTACTTGCCGTGCGCCTGGATTTCGGGATCCTGATCCGAGGCCTGCTCGAACGCATCGGCCCACTGCTGGGGGGTCTGAGTGATGGTGGCAGTCATTGTTTTCCTTCGTCGACTTGTGTGCCGGATTATTTCTGGAACGGGGATGATCGAAGGGTGATTGCTAGTGCTTCACCGTCGCGAACATGACACCCATCACACCGACAATCGACGGGTACGTCCAATACCAATGACCCTTCCGATCGATAGGAAACAACTATTGGTGTGCATCTACCTGGCCGAATAGCATCGGCGATGTGCGCTTACCCCTGGAGTTGAGGCCGCTGTCGTACTTCGTGGCGGTGGCGGAGGAACTGCACTTCGGCCGTGCGGCTGCACGGCTCCATATCGCCCAACCATCTCTGAGTGTTCAGATTCGAAAGCTTGAGCACTCTCTGGGGACAGCGCTGTTCATTCGTGACAGCCGTCATGTGGCCCTGACGCCGGCAGGGGTGAGGCTCTTGGAAGGAAGCCGTCAGCTACTCTCGGATGCCGAGCGCATTGCGTCGCTCACCCGGCAAGTCGGCCGCAGTGCGCGCAGCAATCTCGTTATCGGATTCCAGGCGAATGCTGCCGCTGAGCTGACCCCGGACATCCTGTCGGCATTTCGCTCGATGCACCCGGATGTCGAGGTGGAAATGCAATCGTTCGACTTCTCCGACCCCTACGTCGGACTAGGCGACGGCACGGTGGACGTAGCGTTCATCAGGCCGCCCGTCGTCGTTGCGGACTGGCTCGCGCTCGACACCCTTTTCATCGAACCGCGAGTGCTGGTCGTTAGCTCGGACTCCCCTCTTGCGCAACATGATTCGATCAGTGTCGAGGATCTCACAGGTCAGCCATTCGTTGCTCGTCGCAGTACCGACGAGTGGCGTGACTTCTGGCTCGCACTGAGCTCTCGCGATGGGCATGACGTTCGGCTCGGAGCCGAGGTTTCAACGGTCGACGAGTGTTTCGAAGCGATCTTGTCGAAGAAGGGCGTCGCGTTCTCGCAAGCATCGACGCAGCGGTTCTATTCTCGGCCAGGACTAGCGTTCGTTCCTGTCACCGGCATACCACCAACGCCGTTATCTATCGGTTGGCGATCAGACGTCGATTCTCTATTGACTCGCGACTTCGTAGAGGCTGCTCGCAGCGTTGCTACAGCCCGCCCTGTGCCGAATTCATGGATGCCCGCGGTCGAAGGTGTGACCTCCTTGCTCGACCGTTTTCCGGCCAAGCTCACTTCGTAACGTCTCGCCGCGCACTTGAGGATCAGGCTAGCCGGTCCTGGCAGTGAGCGCAGTCTGATCGCCGTGCGCACCTGGCAGCGACTTCCGCTACTACTAAATATTGGCGACGGCAGGATGAATCATCCGTTTTGTCGATGGTCAAAACGCACACCCAGGCCCACAGTGAATCGCATGTAAGTGTTTGTAGTGGCCGGCCCGGGGCTGGCTGACAGGATAGGTGTCGTCGCTACAACGCCGTGTGACTCATGAATCGCTTTGCTCCTTTCGGATGCACTGGCCGGGGTTTGTCCACTCTATTGTGGCGGCGACGCCGGTCCGGTCTTGCTTCGGTGGCTTAATCAGAAGCCTGCCCGACCTCGTTGCCGCGAGGTCGTGGCCCGTTACAGGCCTGCCTCGAAGTGCTCTTTCCGGGCCGACGCCGACAACGACGTCGCCCATCGGAAAGGACATCCGTCGCTATGCCTATCGTCGCAGATAACTACGAGATCGTCATCGGGGTAGATACCCACGCCGCGGCCCATGCGCTGTGTGTCGTGGCCGCCGCAACCGGTGCGGTACAGGACAAAGCAAGTTTTCCGGCAAGCCCGGCGGGTCTTGATCGGGCCCGCACGTGGATTGCACACAGGGCAGGTCAACAAGCCGCCCTCGTCGTCATCGAAGGCATCGGCTCCTACGGCGCCGGACTCTCCGACCGCGTTCTTGCGGCGGGATTCCCGGTAGCCGAACCCTCCGTGATGGGTTCGGCGGATCGGAGAGGAGTCGGTAAGACCGACGATCTCGACGCCGCTCGTATCGCCCGGTCAGTTCTGTCCGTCGACATCGATCGACTGCGCCGACCACGTGCGGACGGATCGCGAGTGGCGATGCGCGTTCTCGTGGTCGCGCGCGAGCAGATGACGTGCGAACGGACGCGCGCGGTCAATGCGTTGACAGCTTTGGTTCGCACCGTCGAACTTGGTGTGGATGCACGAAAATCGTTGGCATACAGTCAGATAAAGGAGATCGCCTGTTCAGCCGATAGACAAGGCGTCGCTTAATAGCCGAAAATCCAAGTTCGCCATTCGTTCGCCATGACAGGAGTGACAACCTTGCCCTTCTGGTCATCGAAACCCGGCAAACCGCCGCAACTAGGATCTGCAACTTCGCTTCCGCAAGTGCAACCCCCGACACCATCGCTGGCGTCGACCCGACCTTGGTACGACGGCTGGGGCACCCGCAGGAAGGTGCTCGCCAGCTTGTTCACGGCGCTGGCGCTGTTTGGCTCCGGACTCGCCTCCGGATGGTGGCTGCAGAACGAACTGGTAGCTCGCCAGGAATCGAGTACCGCTGCCCGTCCCGACGACGGCACCCTCGACGATTTTGCTGCCGATATCGCATCGGGTGCCATGCCTGACCTGCGCAGTCTCGGCTCCGACGCATCGAAGCAAATCCTCGCTGACAGCGGAATCCCGGTCGACCGTGTCGAGGTGACCACCCGCGCGGCCGCCGGACGTCCGGGCATCGTCATCGAGCAGACACCACCGTTCGGCAGTTCCGATACGGCGAAGGTGACGCTGGTTGTTTCGACGTCGGCCCAGGTGCCCGTCATCGAGAACCGCTCGGCTACGGAGGTGATCTCGGAACTGCAGGAACTCGGTGCGCAGGTGATCGTGAAGAGCCGCTACCAACCGGACGCGGTCCGAGACGGTGCGCTCGACGTGGATCCACCAGTCGGTGCACCGATTCCCGACGCGGTTACCCTCACTGTCGCTCAGTCCCCCGGATCCGCCTACCCTTCGAAGCTCGACGCCATGGAGAGCGGGTGCGGTACCGGGTCGGAGTCGATGGACGGCAAGAAATATGAGAACTCGGTGACCTGCACCGCGAACAAACCTGGCACTGCCAAGCCGCGCAAGTCGGTGTGGAATCTGGCCCACGCGGTCGACGAGATGCGCGCCACGGTCGGGGTTCCCACCGATTCCATGCCCGGCACCAGGGTCCGCGTCGAGGTGTTCGCAGACGGCACACCGGTCGCGGCCGTCGACGCTGGCTACGGCCAGCCCGCAGACCTCTACGCACGTGTCTCGGGGGCACTGCAACTAACCGTCGTCGCGACCGCGCTCACCGACAGCGGATCGTCGAGAGACACCGAAGCCGTCCTCGCCGACCCGACCATTCTCGGCAGCCAGCAGGCCATCGTAGATCTCACCGAGGACAACTGATGGCCAACTGGTGGCCGAGACTCGGTGCATTGCTCGTGATCCTCGTGTCGGCTTGCCTGCTGCCCGTTTCGTCTGCGGCACAGACACCGACCACTCCACCCACCCGTGCGGTGTCCGCCGCACCGGCGGCCCTGCTTATGGTCATGGACTTGTCCGGTTCGATGAACGACAACGACGCGAACGGCAAGAACAAGCTGACCGGCGCTAAGCAGAGCCTGAGCAGGATCGTCGGGGACACGGCTTCCTCGAGCACACCGCTGGGCCTCTGGACGTACCCGACAGCCGGCAGCAACTGCGATCCCGGGTCATTTCTTGCCGGCGCAGACGGAGGTGTGCGCAAGGACACCGACACGCTGATGGCCCAGGTGTCCGGTCTGAAAGCGGACGGCGGGACACCGACAGGTCCGGCTCTTCGTGCGTCGGTCGATTCGCTGAAGGCCAACGGCATCACCACTGCCACCGTGGTCCTCATCTCGGACGGCGAAAGCAACTGTGGCCAGGCTCCGTGCGACACGGCGAAACAGATCGTCGCCGAAGGGTTCGACGTCACAGTCGAGGCGCTGGGCTTCCAGCTGTCGGGACAAGGTCGCACCGAACTCGAATGCATCGCATCCACCACAGGTGGCCGCTACAGCGACATCGCAGACGTGGACGAAATGCAGAAGAGGCTCAAGGAACTGATGATTCCCGAGTTGGCGTTGACGATCTCGGCTCCCGATACCGTAGCGGGCGGCGCCGACGTCACACTGACAGCGAACGTCACCAACTCGTCGGCACGAGCCGTCAACGACGTGCGACTGTCCCTCTCGTTTCGCGCGGACACCGACCAGGCTCTCTTCCCTGTCGTCATCCCGCCCGTCGCGCGACTCGGCAACATCCCCGCAGGGCACAGTGCAAACTTCGAGTGGAAGCTGCGACCCGCGGACTCGAATGCAACCCAGGACCGAACCGCGAACTACCGGGTCATCGCTACCGCCGCCCGACCCGCCGCCGCAGCCATGGCAGAGGGCACCATCAAGATCGACCTTCGCTCCGTGGCGGGCGGGGTAGTCAAGGCACTCCTCGACAATGGCTCCACGGTCGCGGTATTCGGCGACTCCTACGCCGCCGGCGAGGGCGCCGGCCGATACCTTCCCGGCAACAGTCGTGTGGACGAATGGTGCCATCGGTCCCAATCCACCCATGTGACACAGCTTTTCGGGATCGAGCACACCAAAAACTACGCGTGCTCCGGTGCAGTTCAAACGAACCTGTTCGGACCTCAGCCTGGCCGGGTCACATACGACTCCCAGGTCGCCCAGATGGACGACGGACCCACCGTCGATGCAGCCTTTCTCAGTATCGGGGGCAACGATATCGGATTCGCCGACATCGTCACCGGCTGCTTGTACCCGAACTACGATGCCAGGCTGGACACCCTCGACGGTGTCCACCTCAAGGAGACCATTTCCACCTGCGGATACGCGGATGCGAACGCTCAAGGACTGGTCGACAACGATGCAGTCAGGCAGCGCACCGTACGCCAGAAACTCGACGACCTGAGCACACAACTGCCCGGCACCTACCGGAAGGTGTACGACGCCCTGAACACCAAGGCGGAACTCGACCAACGCGACGGTAGTGAAGCTCCGCTGCTCGTGCTCGGCTATCCGCTGCCGTTCCCCGACACCGTCGGCGTCACGTGCGGCGAGTTCTCCGCCAGGGAGGTTGCGTATGCCAACAAGGTTGTCCGAGAACTCAACAGAGTCCTGGCGCGGTCGGTGAGCGCCGCACAGAATGACGCCCGCCAGATCTACTGGATCGACACCGTCGAGCGGTCGATGCAACCGGTGAACACACTGTGCGACGGCTCCGCGTCAGGAATCAACGGCGCCACCTTCGGCCAGGGCGCCGGCCTCGCAGCCCAGCAGTTCGTGGGCCTGAATGCGAACAAGCAAGAACTCGTCCACCCTAACGAACTGGGCTACAGCCGGATAGCGGGCGCGATCGCGCAGTGGTCGACCAGCTCTTATGCAGCTCCACATGAAGCTCCATCGTCCGCCAGGCACCACTAACCGCGGAATTCACCACCGGAGTCGAGTGCGCACTGCACGCCGTCCCGAACGTGCAAGCCACCGAACCCGCCCGCTGTATCCAGACCATGAACACTGTGGTCCCGGCCGGCACCTACTACGAAGCCGAGATTCGAAGCATCCCACGCACCCTGGCGACAGGATTCACGACGCAAGACGGCCCACTCGATCTCCACGTCGTCATCCCCCCGGACCTCGACTTCGGCACACACACGATAATCGTCAGGACGGTAAATCCATCGGGGAACGAAGCAGTCACCGCGTATCAGATCACAGTGAAGGCACCAATACCGCTGTGGTGGTGGGTAACGGCGGGCACCGCCGCGGTCTCACTGCTACTGGCAGTTTGGTTCACCGTCCACTCGCGGACGTTCCGCGGCAAGTCTTTGCGAACTCCGGCGAGTACCTGACAGCATGAAATAGATCGAGCGCCACACACAAGTGAACCGGTCCCGGGGAGTCGGACCTGAATTCTCAGTCCAACTTCCGTGGAGCAGCTCACTGCTGCGGGACTACTTCCCCAAGGGCACCGACCTGAGAGTGCATTCGCCGCAGCATCTCCTGGCGGTCGAGAGCGAACTCAATCGCCGACCCCGCCGAGTTATCCAAGACTGCACTCCCACAGAACTATTCGAGTCACTGCTAACCTCAAGCCACGTCAACTGTTGCAACGATGGCTAGAACCCGCCCCGTCGTTTCTGGACTACTTTTCAACCGTCGTTAACAACTGGTACCAAGTCGCAGGATTCAACACCGAGTTGCCGAAACACGACTGCGGGCGCGTGTCCGACATCCTCGAGATGTTCCGGATCATCACCTACGGCATCGACCACCACTCAAAGAACCGGACGCCCGTCGAGGACAAGCTGGCGTTCGAACTCGAGTTCCAGGGCTTCAATCACAACGACCCGCAGGAAAATCACATGGCGAGCTACGTCGACTTCCTACTGGAGTCCTGGCTGCACCTACGTGCGGGTGAGGAACGTCTGCGCGCAGAATCGGTAGTGGACGCTCTGGGGAAGTATCCGCGGCCGATCACCCTGTCCAACTTCGTCGCCTTCGACGTGGTTGGGTGCTGACAGAACTCCCTACCTGCTGTATAGATCCAATAGGTTTTTACTGTGATTATTGCTTTATATGGTCGTAAATGCGACCATATAATCTATGGATGAGATGACGGTGCACGATGCGGCAGCCGCACTTGCGGTGACCGAACGTCAGGTCACCAGATTGGCGCGCGCCGGCACCATCACCATCACCCGCGAGGTCGGCAAATCCCTCCTACTCAGCAGCGCATCCGTGCATCGCATCGCTCAGACCACTCGCCGCCGCGGCCGCCCGTGGAACCCGGACGTCGCATGGGCTGCGCTGGCACTGCTCTCTCACCGCACAGTCGACTGGATCTCACCGCCAGAACAGATCACCCGACTCAAACATCGTTTACGTCGGTCCAACGCGGACGAGGTGGCGTACCTCGCCAGGAACCGCGCCACCACACACCACATGGATACATGGGACGGAGATGCAGACGCCCTGATCAGGGACGGCCACCTCGCTGCCACCGGAGTCAGTGCCATCATTCACGTACCGGAAAGGGCTGCCCGATTCGGACTGTCCTCGACCCTGGGTGACAAAGCCGACGGGTACATCGTCGATGACGCTTTCGAGGACATCGTCGAACAGTTCGGGATGCTGTCTCCTGACGGAGACGTCACCCTGCGGGTCGTCACCGCTCTGAACCCGTTCTTCGACACGACAACACTGCCGATCGCGGCCGTGGCCGTTGACCTGATGGAATCCCTCGACACTCGTGAGCGCAGCGCCGGCACTCGCGTCCTACAGGAGCTGCTCGATGACTTCCGCTGACAGGCCACAGCGGCCCGACCGAACCGCGTTTCCGAAGCCGGAGCAGGCTGCCTCTGAGCGTCCCGAATGGACGGTGACGGCTCCTGCCGGTGGGCAACACCGTGGCCGCAAGCTGCAGAACTCGCCCACACCATCCCTTCCGAACAATGGACCCTGGTCGGAGGGCTGATGGTGCAGCTGCATGCAGCTCGAGCCGGGGTGCCACTCAACCGGCCGACTGTCGACGTCGATATCGTGCGGCACATCGAAAGCGGCGCGGCCATCTTCAACGAGATCAAGAAGCAGCTAGAAGATCTCGGCTACGAGCTCGTCATGCCACTCACAGATGACCCGATTCGCCGGTTCACCCGCGGGCCTGAGAAATCGAAGCAGATTGTCGACGTGATGGTCGCCGACCCCTTGTCACCCCGACATGCGCCAAGGTTCTAGGAGCGCCCGGAGTCCCCATACCACCAACCACGGGACACAACATACGCGAACATTTCATCAATAGAGACACAATATGTTGTGCCAAAACCGCTTCTTTGGCGATTTATGTCGGCACCATGACCTATACTCACAAATGCAGAAATGCCCGCTCCTGGGCATTGGCGCAGGGAGCGGGCTGGTACTTCTGTGGTGGAAGCCAACCTATAACTCTCTGTATCCGTCCGTCAAAAGGGCGCGTGTTCAGTCCTCGCGATTCCCTTGTCTGCGAAGGGAAGAGGAACGCGCAGAGATTTTAAGGAGGAAGCCATGGCTTCCAAACCGCTCAAGCCTGGCACACCGGCGCCCCGCTCCGGTCAGGTAGAGATCGTCGGCCCCCGTGGTGGTCGCACTGGAGACGAGCGAACGACCGTCCGAGGAAAACCGTTACCTCCGACGCCGAAGCCCGGCCAGGGTTACATCTTGGTCGATCCGACCAAGAACGGAGCAGGGCGCAAGTAAGCCGGCCCTGTAAAAAAACTCCCCGTGCATCATCAGATGTACGGGGAGTTTTACAACCGAGCGCGAAAATTTCGGAAATGGCCAGATCGACCATCCTGCATTATCACTGATTTCGTTCTTACAGCATCAATAGGGATGCGATGGACTGAGAGCGCCGGCCACTGAGGAAAGTGAACACACGGACTAGCTGTTGTGGGTATGGACGTTGCTGACGAGGGATTGAAGTAGACGGGCTGGTCCTCGGCGTAAGAATGGGAGTTGCGACACAACCGTTCTCGACCAAGAAGGACCAGCCCTGTGACACACCGTAATGCTCCACTCACCGTGGAGGGAAGACGACGCCTGATCGAGCGCTGCCAGAGTCGTCCGATCGCCCACGTCGCCGCCGAAATGGGTATCTCACGACAATGCGCCTCCACGTGGGTCAACCGTCACCGCAAATATGGTGACCTGGGACTACAGGACCGCTCCAGCGCACCGAAACACCAACCCACCGCCACAGCCGCGGAGGTCGTGGCCGACATCGAGTCGATGCGACGAACCCGGAAATGGTCCGCCTCACGAATCACGTTCGAACTCCGAATGGATGGAAC